>NZ_CAXAXY010000012.1:0-47899 GCF_963972885.1 uncultured Pelagibacterium sp.
ACGGGCATTGTCGAGATCAATGACCACTTTGGGCTCGCCGCCCTCTTCGGCCGATTTGGTGACCGATGCCGCAGTCTGGGACGCATCCTGCGCCCGGCGGGCATTGTCCATGACGGTGGCCGCGAGCTGTTCCATGGCCGCCGAGGTTTCCTCGATGGTGGCCGCCTGACGGGTGGTGCGTTCGGAAAGGTCGTTCGCCCCCGAAAGGATTTCCCCGGTCGCTGTCTTGAGTGTCCGTGACGTGCCGCGCAACTCCAGAACGATGTCGGAGAGCTTTTCGGCAACGGCGTTGGTATCGGATTTGAGCTGGGCGAAGGCGCCCTGATACTCGCCCATCACCCGCGTGGTGAGATCGGTATTGGCCAGAGCCCCGAGCACGCCCGCCGTCTCGCGCAATCCGCGATCGACTGTCGAGACCAGGTCGTTGACGCTTCCGGCCAGCCCATTGAGTTCGGCATCGGCAAAGCTCGCTTCGACACGCTGGGAAAAGTCGCCGGCGATTGCGGCATCGACAACATTGCCGAACGCCACCTGCAGGTCGCCCATCATCGCGCGCCGTGCCTGCTCGTCGGCGATGATCCGCGCCGCCTCGGCTTCGGTCATGGCCGCAACCTTCTGGCCGTTCTCTCGGAACACTTCCACGGCGCGGGCCATATCGCCCACTTCGTTCTTGCGGTCGGTATAGGGCACTTCGACGTCGAATTCGTTCTGCGCGATGCGTCCCATCACCCCCGAAAGGATGGGAATTGGACGCGCGATCAGACGCGACGCGAAAATCGAAACAACGCACATCACGGCAAGCGCGATACCGGCCACGATCATGAGCAGGTTCATGGTGTCGGTTACAACGGCAGTGATCGCGTCCTGGCTGACGCCCACATACAGCAGACCCAGAACGTCCGTCCCCGACAGATAGGTGATCGGCTGGTAGACCGAATAATAGTGCTCACCGTTCACGTCGGTCTCGGTAAAGAGCGCGCCGTTCTCGAGAATCTGGGTGTGAATTTCACCATTGGCGGGAATCGGGTCCTGAACGATCCGATTGCCATCGCCGTCGACCATCGAGGTCGTCACCTGTTCAAAGGAATCGGTTTCGGCATTCCAGGCAAAGATCGCAGCAGTTTCCCCACTTATGCGGCCGATCGAATCGGTAATGTCGTCGTTGTAAAAGCGCGGCATGACCCAGGTGCCGATGCTTGCAACGTCCCCCTCCTCGGTCCATTCAACCTGAATACCGCCCATGCCGCCCAGAACCGTTGCGGCCGTCCGGATATTGGACTGCTGGCTGGACCTTGCGACAGCATCGCTGTTGGCCGAAAGATTGACATAGACCGCGATAACGACGGCCCCGACCGAAAGCACCACTGCAGTGACCACCATCGCGGCGATCGTGGTGGTCATAGGGATACGACCCAGAATTCTGCTGGCTAAGCCCCGCATGTCCGTTTGCTCCTTGTGGACGACTAGCTTCCCCCTCCTGGGAAATCCACGCAAAGCTACGGACATATGATTAAATCATCGTTTCAATCTGCAAGAGCCCAAACACCTCTCAGCGCCCAATGCGCTATTCCCTGGCGGCAAGTCCGCCCTTAAAAGGGTTCGTGGACGTCCATCCAACTATATTTGAAGTCTATTGCTAAAACTTCATTGGGTCGAGCCGGCAACAGGAGCCCGGTTGCACAACAACACATCCTCAGGGCGCCCAGGCAACGCGCTTTGACTCTCAAGGCAAAGAAAAAGGCGCCAAAACGGCGCCTTGAGCAATCACGATTGCACGAAAACCGAACCTAATGGGCAGCACCGCTCAGCGTGGCATTTTCCAACAGGAGGTTTTTCCAGGTATCGAGCGCGTTCTGAGCCTCGCCCTTGTCTTCGCCATCCGATGTGGCGGTCAACTCCTGTTGCGCGGCGGAGATGCGCTCTTCGATTTCAGTGCGACCGAACTCACTGGCCGGCTTGGCTTCTTCCGCGAGAATAGTGACACCCGCATCGGAGATATCGGCAAACCCACCACCCACGAAAAAGTTCGAAACGGCTCCGCTGGTATCGGTCACCGTCACAAAGCCGGGCTTGAGCACGGCCATCAGCGGCGCATGATCACCCATGACCGTCAGATAGCCTTCGGAACCCGGCACGATCACCGAGCGCGCTTCGGCACTCAAAACGAGAACTTCAGGCGATACGATTTCGACTTTGACGCCTTCGGCCATGTCTTTGTCCGTTCTTCAAGCGTTCGGAAAATGTGCGGGCCGACAGGCGGCCCGCACGATCACATTCACAATCAGGCGGCTTCGGCGGCCAGCTTCTGGGCCTTCTTGACGGCATCGTCGATGGTGCCGACCATGTAGAAGGCCTGTTCGGGCAAATGATCGTACTCGCCGGCAACCAGACCCTTGAAGGCCTTGATGGTGTCTTCGAGTTCGACATAAATGCCCGGCGCGCCGGTAAACTGCTCGGCCACGTGGAAGGGCTGGCTCATGAAACGCTCGACCTTGCGGGCCCGCGCCACTGTGAGCTTGTCCTCTTCGGACAACTCGTCCATGCCCAGAATGGCGATGATGTCCTGGAGCGACTTGTAGCGCTGCAGGATTTCCTGAACGTCGCGCGCCGTACGGTAATGCTCTTCGCCAACGATATTGGGGTCGAGCATGCGCGAGTTGGAATCGAGCGGATCGACGGCCGGGTAGATGCCCTTTTCCGAAATGGCGCGGTTGAGCGACGTCGTCGCGTCAAGGTGGGCAAAGGTCGATGCCGGTGCGGGATCGGTAAAATCGTCAGCCGGGACGTAAACGGCCTGCACCGAGGTGATCGAGCCCTTGTTGGTCGTCGTGATGCGTTCCTGGAGCGCGCCCATATCGGTGCCCAGCGTCGGCTGATAGCCCACAGCGGAAGGAATACGGCCCAAAAGCGCCGACACTTCCGAACCGGCCTGGGTAAACCGGAAGATGTTGTCGACGAAGAACAGCACGTCCTGACCCTTGTCGCGGAAATCTTCGGCGATCGACAAGCCGGTCAGGGCCACACGGGCGCGCGCTCCCGGAGGCTCGTTCATCTGACCGAAGACCAGCGCGCATTTCGAACCCTCGGTAGAACCATTGTTCTCCTTGGGATCCTTGTTCACGCCCGATTCGATCATTTCGTAATAAAGATCGTTGCCTTCACGGGTCCGCTCGCCAACGCCGGCAAACACCGAATAGCCGCCGTGCGCCTTGGCCACGTTGTTGATCAGCTCCTGGATCAGAACGGTCTTGCCCACGCCGGCGCCACCGAACAGGCCGATCTTGCCGCCACGCGCATAGGGCGCAAGCAGATCGATGACCTTGATGCCGGTGACCAGAATTTCGGCCTGGGTGGCCTGATCGACGAAATCGGGAGCAGGCTGGTGAATGGCACGCTTTGAGGGCGTATTGACCGGGCCGGCCTCATCGATCGGCTCGCCGATAACGTTCATGATGCGGCCCAGCGTTTCGTCGCCGACCGGCACTTCGATGGCATCGCCCGTGTCGCGAACCTCGACGCCGCGGGCCAGACCTTCGGTCGTGTCCATGGCGATGGTGCGAACGGCGTTTTCACCGAGGTGCTGGGCAACTTCGAGCACGAGGCGGTTGCCGTTGTTGTCGGTTTCAAGCGCGTTCAGAATGGCCGGGAGGTGACCATCGAAGGTCACGTCCACAACGGCGCCCATAACCTGGGAGACGCGGCCGGTTTTGTTCTCTGCCATGGGTCTTGGTCCTTTCCAGAGCGCTCCGGGGAAAAGTGGGCTGCACTTGTTTCCCTGCGGAACGCGATAACTTTAACTCTACCCTAGAGCGCCTCGGCGCCCGAAATGATTTCGATCAGTTCCTTGGTGATCTGAGCCTGACGCTGACGGTTGTAGCTCAGCTGAAGCTTTGTGATCATCTCACCGGCATTGCGGGTCGCATTGTCCATAGCGGTCATCTGCGCGCCAAAGAACGAAGCGTTGTTCTCGAGCAAGGCCCTGAAAATCTGCACGCTCACATTGCGCGGCAGAAGATCTTCGAGCAAAGCCTCTTCATCGGGCTCATATTCGTAGATCGCCGAACCGGCCTTGAGCGCTTCACCTTCGGCCTTTTCGAACTCGGCCGGAATGATCTGCTGAGCGGTCGGCACCTGGGAGATGACCGACTGGAACCGCGAGTAGAAAAGCGTGGCGACATCGAATTCGCCAGCATCATACATCGCCAGGATCTTCGAGCCGATCTCCTGTGCCGTACCATACCCGAGCTGCTTGACGTCCCGCAGGGAAATCTGCTCGCCCATATGCTTGGCAAGAGCGCGCTTCAAAATATCTGCGCCCTTCTTGCCAACGGTTATGATCTTGACCGTCTTGCCTTCGGCGATCAGCTTTGTGGCGTGCTCGCGGGCCATCCGGGCGATCGAGGAATTAAAGCCACCGGCCAGGCCCCGCTCGCCGGTTGCAACCACCAGAAGATGGACGTCCTCCTTGCCCGTGCCCGAAAGCAGCAATGGCGCATCGGGACGGCCTTCATAGGCAGCGCCAAGACCGGCCAGAACCTTTTCCATACGCTCGGCGTAGGGACGTGCGGATTCTGCCGCATCCTGGGCGCGGCGGAGTTTGGCCGCCGCGACCATCTGCATGGCCTTGGTGATCTTCTGGGTCGATTTGACCGAGTTGATCCGGTTTTTTAGGTCTTTCAAAGAGGGCATTGCGCCGAAAGCTCCTTGCCAGCCGGGTCGCCGGAATTAGGCGGTGTAAGTCTTCTTGAAAGCATCGAGAGCCGAAACCAGGCGCTCTTTGATCCCGTCGGTCAAAGCCTTTTCCTTGGCGATATCGCCAAGAACATCGGCATGCTTGCTCCGCATGTGCGAAAGAAGCGCCTTCTCGAAGGCTCCAACGCCACGCACCGGCAGATCGTCGAGATAGCCATTGGCACCCGCAAAGATCACGGCCACCTGCTCTTCGGTCTTGAGCGGCGAAAACTGCGGCTGCTTCAAAAGTTCGGTGAGGCGTGCGCCACGGTTGAGCAAACGCTGGGTCGCGGCATCGAGATCCGAACCGAACTGGGCGAAGGCCGCCATTTCGCGATACTGGGAAAGCTCGCCCTTCAAGGAACCGGCAACCTGCTTCATCGCCTTGATCTGGGCCGACGACCCCACGCGGGACACCGACAGACCAACGTTCACGGCCGGGCGAATGCCCTGGAAGAACAGATTGGTTTCAAGGAAGATCTGACCATCGGTGATCGAGATCACATTGGTCGGAATATAAGCCGACACGTCGTTGGCCTGAGTTTCAATAATCGGCAGCGCGGTCAGTGAGCCGGCGCCGTGATTCTCGTTGAGCTTGGCAGCGCGCTCGAGAAGGCGGCTGTGAAGATAGAAAACGTCGCCCGGGTAGGCCTCGCGTCCGGGAGGACGGCGCAAAAGGAGCGACATCTGACGATAGGCGACGGCCTGCTTGGATAGATCGTCATAAGCGATCACCGCATGCATGCCGTTGTCGCGGAAAAATTCGCCGATCGCACAGCCGGTGAATGGCGCCAGGAACTGCATCGGCGCCGGATCGGAAGCGGTAGCGGCAACCACGATCGAATATTCGAGCGCGCCATTGTCTTCGAGCATCTTGACGAACTGGGCGACGGTCGAGCGCTTCTGGCCGACGGCGACATAGACGCAATAGAGCTTCTCGCTTTCAGAGGCTTCGGCCTGATGGGCGGGCTTCTGATTGAGGAAGGTGTCGAGAATGATCGCGGTCTTGCCGGTCTGACGGTCGCCGATCACCAGCTCGCGCTGGCCACGGCCGATCGGGATCAAGGCGTCGATGGCTTTAAGGCCGGTCGACATCGGCTCATGCACCGACTTGCGCGGCAGAATGCCGGGAGCCTTGACGTCAACGCGGCGACGTTCCGTGTATTCGATGGGGCCCTTGCCGTCGATCGGATTGCCCAGACCGTCGACAACGCGACCCAGAAGACCCTTGCCCACCGGGGTGTCGACGATCGAACCCGTGCGCTTGACGGTATCGCCTTCCTTGATGTCGCGGTCGGACCCGAAGATCACCACGCCGACATTATCGGCTTCCAGGTTCAGCGCCATGCCCTTGATGCCGCCGGGGAATTCGACGAGCTCGCCGGCCTGCACCTTGTCGAGGCCAAAGACGCGCGCAATACCGTCACCGACCGAAAGCACCTGACCGACTTCGGAAACCTGGGCTTCCTTGCCGAAATCCTTGATCTGGTCTTTGAGGATCGCGGAAATTTCCGCAGCTTTGATGTCCATTAGCTGACCCCTTTCATGGCGATCTTCATGGCCGAAAGTTTTGTCTTGAGGGAGGTATCGATCATCTGGCTCCCGACCTTGACCACAAGGCCGCCGATCAGGCTTTCATCGACACGTGTAATAAGGGAAACGTCCTTGCCGACCTTGTCCTTGAGAACACCGGCAAGTTCAGTTTCCTGTTCTTTTGTCAAAGGCGCGGCGGAAGTCACTTCCGCGCTCACTTCGTTGCGCGCTTCAGCGGCAAGCATCTTGAACTCGGCAATAATCGCGGCAAGCGCGAAAAGCCGGCCATTTTTGGCCACCAGCCTCAGCGTATTGGCGACCAGCTCGACCGGCTTGACCTTGTCGAGGATCGCGCTGAGCGCTGCGCTCTTGACGTCTGTGGTGATCGTCGGGCTCACCAGAAACCGCGAAAAATCATCGGAAGAATCGATTAGCCCGGCAACGGCATCGAGATCCTTTTCGACCGCCTCGATGACCTTGCCGTCCTGGGCGAGATCAAAAAGCGCTGCCGCATAGGGCCGAGCAATTTTGGACAGAACGGATCGTGGTGCGCTCAAGCCTTGTAACCCCGCTGCTTGCCCCGCCCTTTATCGTCGTCATCGCCAATAATCGGCGGCGGCGGCATAGTTTTCTATATGTATTCGGATCGACAGGGCGAGCGCCAACAAGGGCATGCCCATGAATTCCGGGGTGGCCTTACCATGCCAAAACCGGCCACGCAAGCGCATCACGGCCAAATTGGGGCGTCGCAAATGTCGCATCGTGACAAGTTCTTCATTCAATAAAAGCTCATGGGATCGATATCGACCTGAACGCGCAGATTTCCCTTGGCCGCAGGCCCGGTTTCCAGCCAGAACCGGACATAGCCCGACAGATCGAAGTCCTTGGGGCTCTGGACCAGAATACGCACCCTGTGCCGACCACGGACCATGGCGACCGGCGCGTCGGCCGGCCCGAACCGCCTGACCCCCTCTGCCAACGGCGCCGCGGCCATCAGATCTCTGGCCAAAGCCATCGTTTCGGTGTGCTCATTGCCCGAAACAATCAGGGCCGCCAGCCGGCCGAACGGTGGCAGGCCACCCTGCCGCCGAACCATGAGTTCGTGATTGTAAAACCCCTCCCGATCTCCGCTTACCATCGCCTTCATCACCGGATGGTCGGGATGGTAGGTCTGAAGGAACGCCTTGCCCGAACGCGATTCGCGCCCCGCGCGACCCGTGACCTGGGTCAGAATCTGAAAGGTCTTTTCCGCCGCCCGCGGATCGCCATGCGCCAGCCCCAGATCGGCGTCGATGACGCCGACAAGGCTGAGTTTTTCGAAATGATGCCCCTTGGCCACCAATTGCGTGCCGATGATGATGTCATATTCTCCGCGCGCGATCTCGGCGAACCGATCCCGAATCTGGCGCATCGACCCCATGTCCGAGGACAAAACGACCGGCCGCGCGCCGGGGAACCGTTCCGCCACCTCCTCTGCAAGCCTTTCGATCCCCGGCCCCACCGCGACAAGCGAATCGCTGGCCCCGCACGAGCCGCACACCTCGGGCGCCCGCTCTTCGTGCCCGCAATGGTGACACATCAGGACACCGCGAAACCGGTGCTCGACCAGCCAGGTCGAACAATCGGGGCACTGATATTGATGCCCGCATGACCGGCACAGGGTCAGCGGTGCATAGCCACGCCGGTTGAGAAACAACAGGGCCTGCTCGCCACGATCGAGCGCATCGAACACCGCCCGCGCCAGTCTCGGCGCGATCCACTGGCCCTTTTCCGGTCCCTCGGCCCGCATATCGAGCGCCGTGATGTCGGGCAGCGCCGCATCGGCAAACCGACTTTCGAGCCGCACATGCGCGTAACGGCCGGTCTCCCCATTGTTGCGTGATTCGACTGCTGGGGTTGCCGAAGACAAAATGACCCGCGCCCCGGCCATCGAAGCGCGCACCACCGCCATATCGCGGCCATGGTAATTGACCCGGTCGGCCTGCTTAAAGGCGCCGTCATGCTCTTCATCGAGCACCAGAAGCCCCAATTCGCGAAACGGCAAGAACAGCGCCGAGCGCGCACCGATCACCGCCCTGACCTCGCCCGTCAAAACGCCCCGCCACACCCGGGCCCGTTGAACAGGCGTCATTTCCGAATGCCATTCTGCGGCCCGCTGGCCGAAGCGCTTTTCGAACCGGTCGAGGAAGGTATGGGTCAGGGCGATTTCGGGCAGGATGATTGCCACCTGCTTTTCGGTGCGCAGCATATCGGCCACGCTCTCAAAAAACACCTCGGTCTTGCCCGACCCGGTAATCCCGTCGAGCAGAGCCACCGAAAATCCGCCTTTGTCATGGGCCCGAATCTGATCGAGCGCGGCCTGTTGCGCCTCCGACAGCTTTGCCGGTGCGAAATCGGGCTCGGGCGGCAGGACCGGCGGCGGAGCCGGAACTTCGACCTGCTGCAGGCAGCCCGACTTGACCAGCCCATCCACCACCGCCGTCGAAACGCCTGCGGCACCAATCAGCGCTGGCTTGGCCCAGGGGTAGCCGTCCTCCATCACCGAGAGCACCCGCGCCCGTGCATCCGTCATCCTCTCGGGTTCGGGCCCGCCGCGCTTGTAGGCAATCAGTGGGCGTGGCGGATCGAGCGCCTCGCGGCTGCGCAACGCGCCCCGCAGCACCATTCCGGGCTGGGCCAGCGTATAGCGCGCCACCCAGTCGATGGTTTTCAAAAGCTCTTCGGAGAGCGAAGGCACATCAAAGACGTGCTCGATATCCTTGAGCCGGTTATGGGCGAAATTGTCCTTGGGCTCTCCCCAAACCACCCCGAGCGTGGGGCGCGGCCCCAGAGGCACAACGACGATCGATCCACGCTCGACCACTTTTCCTTCGGGCACCCGATAGGAATAAGGACCGTCGACGGCGACCGCCACCATCACTGCCACGACCGGACCGAGCGTCATCGAGAGCCTTTGCACTGGGAGAACGAAACGAGATCAATCATTGGGCACCATAATTGTCAAATGCGATTCGACCAGCCCCAATTGGCGCTCTGGTAACCTATGGGCGCTAACATCGCCCCATGACCGACACCGGCTTTGCCATCTCCGATACCCTTCGCGCCCACATATCGAACTGGCGGCGCGAGCTTGCAACCATCCGGCGGTTGTCCCCCAGGACGCTGGAAGCCTATGGTCGCGACGTCGACCAGTTCATGGCATTTCTGTCCAGCCACCTTGGCGGAACCGTCGACATCGCCGACCTCAAGACGCTCCGACCAGCCGATCTGCGCGCCTTTCTCGCCGCCCGCCGCCGCAATGATCTGAGCTCGCGCAGCCTTGCCCGCTCGCTTTCGGGCATAAAATCGCTGTTTACCCATCTCGAACGCGAAGGCATCATGGCGCTCGAGGCACTTTCGGTAATCCGCACGCCAAAACTGCCCCGATCCCTGCCCAAGCCGCTCTCGGCATCCGAAGCGAAAGGCGCCGGCCCCGCAACCCACGAGCTCGAAGACCGACCCTGGGTGGCAGCGCGCGATGCCGCAGCAATCGCCCTGTGCTACGGCGCCGGCCTGCGCATTTCCGAGGCCCTGGCCCTGACCCGCGCCGATCTCGACGCCAAGACCCTGCGGATAACCGGCAAGGGCAACAAGGTGAGGCTGGTGCCGCTGATCTCGCCGGTCAGGACAGCCATCGAGGATTATCTCCGGCTCTGCCCGTTCACCGTTTCGCCCAGCGAGCCCATGTTTCGCGGTGTACGCGGCGGCCCGCTCAGCCCTCGCCTGATTCAGTTGCGTCTCGAGCAGTTGCGCGGCGCCATGGGCCTGCCGGCATCGGCAACACCGCACGCGCTGCGTCATTCCTTTGCCACCCACCTTCTGGCACGGGGCGGCGATCTGCGGGCTATCCAGGAGTTGCTGGGTCACGCCTCGCTCTCGACCACCCAGATCTATACCCATATCGACGGCGAGCGGCTGCTCGAGGCTTACCGCGCAGCCCATCCGCGCCGCTAGCGCCCGGCGCAATGGGGGTATAGGATCGCCGGACATTATTCTGGCCAGTACCTCCCCATGTCCGCTTTATCTTCATCCGATCGGGATCAATTCACCGGTCTCGCACTCGCTGCGCTCGGCGCGGCCCTGTTTGCCACAAAGGGCATTTTCGTAAAGCTCGCCTACGCGCAGGGCCTCGATGCCATAACCACCCTGACCTGGCGCATGCTTCTGGCGACGCCGTTCTTTGCCCTTATGGGGTTTCTGGCCTACCGCGATCGCCGCGCCGGGCGGGGGCGCCAGGCCAACAGGCCCGTGCCGGCGCGCTCGGTTGCCGGCGCTGCAGCCATCGGCATCCTTGGCTATTATGGGGCGAGTTTTCTCGACTTTCTCAGCCTCGACCTCATCACCGCCCAGCTCAACCGGCTGGTGCTTTTGACCTATCCGTTCATGGTCCTGATCCTGGGTGCGGTGCTGTTCCACCGCCCTCTCAGGGCATCTGTCGTGGGCGCGGCGCTTCTGGCCTATCTGGGCATCGGGGTGATCTTTGGCCATGACATGGTGATCGAAGGCGAGAGTGTCGTGGCAGGCACGCTGTTCGCGCTGGCCAGCGCTTTGGCCTATGCGCTCTACCAGCTGTTTGCAAAGCCGCTGATCGATGCACTGGGCCCAAGACTGTTCACCGCCATTGCGATGATCGCGGCGGCGAGTGCTGTGTTCATCCATTTTCTGGCCACCCATCCTATGGCTGGTCTGGCAATCCCGCCCGGGGCCTTTTCCATCCTGCTGGCGCTGGCGCTCGCCGCCACTGTCGCCCCGGTGTCCATCATTGCCGCAGCCATCGGCATGGTGGGCGCCGAGCGAACGGCGGTGTTCGGCAATATCTCGCCGATCCTGACCATTGTTCTCGCCATTTTCATTCTCGGTGAGCCCTTCACGCCGATCCATGGCGTGGGAACGGCACTGGTAATTTGCGGGATTTTGCTGTTCACTCGGCTCACAACCCAACCCAAAAGCGCGGTGCAAACCGGCCAGTAAGAGGGACGAGACTTTAATGAAAGCAACCAGGTTGATGATGAGCAGCGCCGTGCTCGCTCTCGGTCTTACGCTTGGCGCGCCGGCGTTGGCTCAGGATATCGATTTCGGGGACAATTCGAGCACCTGGGCCGACGACGGCCAGTGCGACGATCCACGCTTCGAAGGCCCTGGCGCGGCGCTGATCCGCAGCCCGGTCGATGAAATGCGCGACGCAGCGGACTGCGAGGCCGCGTTTGAAGCGGGCGAAGTCACCCTTGTTGCGGCCGACGAGCCCGTCGCCCCGGCCGCGCAGGACGCCGGCGAGATCGACTTTGGCGATGATTCGGGCGCCTGGGCAAACGACCAGGAATGCGACGACCCTCGTTTCGGTGGCACCCTCGACAGCCATCTGATGGCCGACGCCACCGACTGCCGCACAGCCTATGAGGCCGGAGTGGTAACCTTCGAAGCCTCCAATGAAGTCAGCGGCGCGGTACAGCCGGACGGCGACATCGATTTCGGTGACGATTCTGGCGCCTGGGCCAATGACGGCGAATGCGACGATCCGCGCTTCGGCGGTTCGCTCGCCAGCCACGAGATGGCCGATGCCACCGACTGCCGCACAGCCTATGAGGCCGGAGTGGTAACCTATGATGCGCCCGACGATACAAGCAGTGATGCCGTCGCGGGCGACATCGATTTCGGTAACGATACAGGCACTTTTGCCAATGATGGCGAGTGTGACGATCCCCGCTTTGGCGGCTCGCTGACGAGCCACGAAATGGCCGATGCCACCGACTGCCGTGAGGCTCTGGAAGCTGGCGAGGTGACCTATATGGGCGAGGGCTCGGGCACCACGATGATCGACGGCATCGATTTCGGCGATGATTCGGGCACCTATTCCAACGATGCCGAATGTGACGATCCGCGCTTTACCGGCTCGGGAGTTGGTGTTGCGCTCGACGATCATCTGATGGCCGATGCCACCGATTGTTCCACCGCCTATTCCCAGGGCACCGTAACGCTTGCCGAAGAGGGTTCGGACAGCGGTTCGAACGGTGATTTCCGGATCAATTTCGGCGATGATTCAAGCGCTTCGGCCTATGATGGCGTGTGCGACGACCCCCGTTTTCAGGGGCGTGGCGGCGCGCTCGAACTGCTCGAATCCAACATGCTCGCCGACGCCAGCGATTGCCGGGCCGCCTATGATTCCGGCACCGTGACATACGAGCCGCAAACCTGAACACCGCAAACAAAAAGGGCCGCATTCCTCTCGGATGCGGCCCTTTTTTATGCCTACAAGGTCCGGGCTGTCAGATGTGGATCGACCCGTCGCCCAGCCCCAGCGCGGCTTCACGCACCGCTTCGCTCATTGTGGGATGGGCGTGGCAGGTGCGGGCCAGATCCTCGGCCGAGCCGCCAAATTCCATCAGCACTGCGGCTTCGTGGATCATTTCGCCGGCGCCCTTGCCAACGATGTGGCAGCCCAGAACCCGGTCGGTTTCCTTGTCGGCGAGGATCTTGACGAACCCCTGCGGCGCGAGCATCGCCTTGGCTCGACCATTGGCGGTAAAGGGAAATTTAGCCGCCTTATAGGCAATACCCTCGGCCTTTAAGTCTTCTTCGGTCTTGCCGACCGAGGCGACTTCGGGGTTGGTGTAAACGACGCCGGGGATGACGGAATAGTTCACATGTCCGGCCTGGCCGGCGATGATTTCGGCAATCGCGATGCCTTCGTCCTCGGCCTTGTGGGCCAGCATCGGACCGGTGATCACGTCCCCGATCGCGTAGATGCCATCGAGATTTGTCTTGTAATGTCCGTTAGTTACCACCCGGCCGCGCTTGTCGCGCTCGATGCCGAGATCGTCGAGCCCGAGCCCGTCCGTGAAGGGGATGCGGCCGATCGAGACCAGCGCGATGTCGGTTTCGAGCGTCGAAGCCTCGCCGCCGGCGGCGGGTTCGAGGGACGCGACGAGACCGGATTCGGTCTTTTCGATGCCAGTGACCTTGGTGCCGAGTTTGAAGTCAAACCCTTGTTTTGACAGCATTCTCTGGAACTGTTTGGCGACGTCGAGGTCCATGCCGGGCAGGATACGATCAAGGAATTCAACGACCGTAACCTTGGCGCCGAGGCGGGCCCAGACCGAGCCGAGCTCGAGGCCGATAACGCCGGCACCGATAACCAGCAGGTTATCTGGCACCTTGTCGAGTTTGAGGGCCCCGGTCGAAGTGACGATTTTCTCTTCGTCAATCTCGATGCCCGGCAGATTGGCCGACACCGAACCGGTGGCGATGACGATGTTTTTGGTTTCGATCCCGGTTTCCGAACCGTCCTCTGCGGTGACGGTCACCTTGCCCTGGGCGGCGATCTTGCCGGTGCCTTTAAAGGCGGTTATCTTGTTCTTTTTGAACAGATATTCGATGCCACCAGTGTTTGAGGCGACCGTATCGTCCTTGTGCGCCATCATGGCGGGCAGGTTGAGCTTGGGCGCGCCGACCTCGATGCCGAGCTGGGGGAAGGTGTGACCGGCTTCCTCAAACATTTCCGACGCGTGCAGCAGGGCCTTGGACGGTATGCAGCCGATATTGAGGCAGGTGCCGCCGAAGCTTGGCCATTTCTCGACAACAGCAACCTTCATGCCCAGTTGCGCGGCGCGAATGGCGCAGACATAGCCGCCCGGTCCGGTGCCGATGACGGTGAGATCGAAACTTTCGGCCATGAATTTTATCCTTAAATCAACGGTTTGCCAGCTTGGGCGCGTCAGATGACGAGCCCGATCAGCATCACCAGCAACCCAAGGCACGCGACCGTATAGGCCAGCGACCGGACATAGGCGATGCCCTGAATATAGAGCGGGATATAGGCGATGCGGGCCACGATATAGAGGGCGGCGCCGCCCTGGGTCAGCCAGTCCGAACCACCCGAAACCACCGCCACCAGCGCCAGGGCGATGAAGGCGGGATACGTTTCGAGGTAGTTGTCCAGCATGCGCTTTGCGCGGGCCGCCTTGCCGGTCAGCGGGCGGTCCTCGTCACGCGGGCTGGCATTGTATTCGGACCCCAATTGCGCGGTCAGAAGCAGCGCCTGGATGGTGATCTGCGCGAAAAGCAGCACCACCGAACCAACCACCATCCATAACTCGAAGGTCATGATTTGAACGCTCCCATGGGGCAATGTTGGCTCGAAAATCTATGGACTTGAGTGTTCGGGAGCCCAATATTGCCAATCATTGCCGTTTCGGTGTTGCCGCCCTCGAAAAGGGCTAGAGGTCGAGGACCAGCCGCTGCGGATCTTCGAGGCTTTCCTTGACGCGGACCAGGAAGGTGACCGCTTCCTTGCCGTCCACGATCCGGTGATCGTAAGAGAGCGCCAGATACATCATCGGGCGGACAACGACCTGACCGCCGACCACGACGGGGCGCTCCTGGATCTTGTGCATGCCCAGAATGCCCGACTGGGGTGCATTGAGGATGGGGGTGCTCATCAGCGAGCCGTAAACGCCGCCATTGGAGATGGTGAAGGTGCCGCCCTGCATGTCGGCCATGGAAAGCTGACCGTCGCGCGCCGCGCGTCCGAGCCGGGAGATTTCCTTTTCGACCTCGGCGATGCTCATCTGGTCGGCATCGCGCACCACCGGAACCACGAGGCCCTTTTCGGTGCCAACCGCAACGCCGATATGGGCGAAGTTCTTGTAGATGATGTCAGTGCCGTCGATCTCGGCATTGACCGCCGGAATTTCCTTGAGAGCGTGGACAACGGCCCGTGTGAAAAAGCCCATGAAGCCCAGCTTGACGCCGTGCTTTTTCTCGAACAGCTCCTTGTAGGAATTGCGCAGATCCATGACCGGCTTCATGTCCACCTCGTTGAAGGTGGTGAGCATGGCCGCCGAATTCTGGGCATCCTTCAAGCGCTTGGCGATGGTCTGGCGCAGCCGGGTCATCTTGACCCGCTCCTCGCCACCCTGATCCTCGGCCCGTGCGGCACGCGGAGCGGCCGGGGCCGGCGCTTCGGCCTTGGACGACCCTGTGGTGTCGAGCGCCTTGAGCACGTCTTCTTTCAGAACCTGACCACGCTTGCCCGAGCCGGCAACCGAGGACGGCTCGATATCGCGCTCTTCCATCATCTTGGCAGCGGACGGAGCGGGCGGCATTTCGGTCCCGGCGGCGGGAGCCTCTGCGGGCTTTGCGGCTTCGCCTTTGGGCGCTTCGGCTTTGGACTCTTCGGTCTTGGCCTCTTGCTTGGGTTCTTCGGCCGATTTGGCCGGGACGGCTCCGGCGGCAATCGCCGCGATCAGCGCGCCGACCTCGACGGTATCGCCCTCATTGACCGAAATCGCTTCGAGCGTGCCCGAGACCGGGGCGGGAACCTCGATGGTCACCTTGTCGGTTTCAAGCTCGACGATGGGCTCGTCGGCCGAAACGGCATCGCCGACCTTTTTGAACCATTGGCCGATGGTGGCTTCGGTGACGCTTTCGCCCAGGGTCGGGACGCGGACTTCAGTGGACATCTCTTAATATCCTTGTTCGATTTGGGGCCCCGGCCACAGGGGCCGGGTCTGGTCGATCTTGGGGTTTACTCGAAGGCTTCGTCGAGGAAGGCCTGCAGCTGGGCGACATGGGTGCGCATCAGGCCCGTGGCGGTCGAGGCCGAGGCCGGACGGCCCACATAGCGCGGACGCCCGCCCGGACGGCCCATCTGCTCGAGCACCCATTCGATATAGGGCTGAACGAACGACCAGGCGCCCATGTTCTTGGGCTCTTCCTGACACCAGACGACTTCGGCGTTGGTAAACCGGCTCAACTCGTCGATCAGCGCCTTGGCCGGGAACGGGTAGAGCTGTTCGAGACGCATCAGATAGACGTCGTTGATGCCGCGCTTTTCGCGATCTTCGAGCAGATCGTAATAGACCTTGCCCGTGCAGATCACCACGCGCCGGATCTTGTCGTCGCCCACCAGATTGATTTCGGTCTTGGGCAGGCCGGGGGCTTCGGCATCGTCCCAGAGCAGGCGATGGAAGAACGTATCGGAGCCCATTTCCGCCAGACCCGATACCGCCCGCTTGTGGCGCAGCAGCGATTTGGGGGTCATGATGATCAGCGGCTTGCGGAAGTCGCGCTTGAGCTGACGGCGCAGCGCATGGAAATAATTGGCCGGCGTGGTGCAGTTGAGCACCTGCATGTTGTCTTCGGCACAAAGCTGCAAAAAGCGTTCGGGACGGGCCGAGGAATGCTCGGGACCCTGGCCTTCATAGCCATGCGGCAACAGCATCACCAGACCACTCATGCGCAGCCATTTGCGTTCGCCCGCCGCGATGAACTGATCGATGATCACCTGCGCGCCATTGACGAAATCGCCGAACTGGGCCTCCCAGACCGTGAGCGCATTGGGCTCGGCCAGCGAATAGCCGTATTCGAACCCGAGCACGGCCTCTTCGGACAGCATCGAATTGATGACCTCGTAGCGGGCCTGCCCGTCAACGAGGTTGTTGAGCGGGGTGAAGGTGGATTCGTTTTCCTGGTCGTAGAGCACCGAATGGCGCTGGGAGAACGTGCCGCGCTCCACATCCTGGCCCGAAAGGCGGACCGGATGGCCATCTTCGAGCAGCGAGGCAAAACCCAGCGCTTCGGCGGTGGCCCAGTCGATCCCCTCGCCTTCGGTGATCATCTTCTTGCGGTTGTCGAGGAAGCGCTGGACGGTGCGGTGAGCGTGGAAATCGCCCGGCACGCTGGTCAGTCTTTCGCCGAGCGTCTTGAGCCGGTCCATATCGATACCGGTGACACCACGGCGCGGGCCATCGACTTCGGCGAGCTTGATGTTTTTCCAGGCACCGTCGAGCCAGTCGGCCTTGTTGGGGCGATAATCCTGCCCCGCCTCGAACTCGGCCTCAAGCCTGGCGCGCCAGTCGGCCTTGAGCTTGTCGAAGTCTTCGGCGGAGAGGACGCCCTCATCGACCAGCTTGCTGCCATAAATGTCCAGCGTCGTCTTGTGACTGCGGATGGCCTTGTACATGAGCGGCTGGGTAAAGCTGGGCTCATCGCCTTCATTGTGTCCGAACCGGCGGTAGCAGAACATGTCGATAACGACAGGACGGCCGAACTTCTGGCGGAACTCGGTGGCGATCTTTGCGGCGTAAACCACGGCCTCGGGATCGTCGCCATTACAATGAAAGACCGGCGCCTCGATCATCTTGGCCACATCGGTCGGGTACGGCGAAGACCGCGAGAAATGCGGACTGGTGGTGAACCCGATCTGGTTGTTGATCACGAAGTGGATCGACCCGCCGGTGCGGTGGCCCTTCAAACCCGAAAGCCCGAAACACTCGGCCACGACGCCCTGCCCGGCAAAGGCCGCATCGCCATGCAGCAGCAGCGGCAGCACCGAAGTGCGGTCGGTGTCGCGCGTATCGGAAACGAACCGGCCGTCCTTTGCCGAAAGCTGGTCCTGCTTGGCGCGCGATTTGCCCAGAACCACCGGATTGACGATTTCCAGATGGCTGGGGTTGGCGGTAAGCGAAAGATGCACCGAATTGCCGTCGAACTCACGGTCCGACGATGCGCCAAGGTGATATTTGACGTCGCCCGACCCTTCCACGTCGTCGGGGTAGAACGCGCCACCCTTGAACTCGTGAAACAGGGCGCGATGGGGCTTGGCCATCAACTGGGTCAAGACATTGAGCCGGCCGCGATGCGCCATGCCCAGAACGATATCCTTGACCCCAAGCGCGCCGCCGCGCTTGACGATCTGTTCGAGCGCCGGGATCAGCGCTTCGCCGCCATCGAGACCAAACCGCTTGGTGCCGGTATATTTGACGTCGAGGAATTTCTCGAACCCCTCGGCCTCGGCCAGTTTGTTCAGGATCGCCCGCTTGCCCTGGGGGGTGAAGGTGATTTCCTTGTCCGGGCCTTCGATGCGCTCCTGGATCCAGGCCTTGGCCTCGGGATCGGAGATGTGCATGAACTCGATGCCCAGCGTGCCGCAATAGGTGCGTTTGAGGATTTCGAGCATCTGGGGCACGGTGGCAAATTCGAGCCCGAGATAATTGTCGATGAAGATTTCGCGGGTGTAATCGGCCTCGGAAAACCCGTAAGCCGCCGGATCGAGCTCGGGGGCGTCCTCGCTTTTTTCGAGCCCGAGCGGATCGAGATTGGCGTGCAGATGGCCGCGCATGCGGTAGGCGCGGATCATCATGATGGCGTGGATCGAATCCCGTGTCGCCTGCATGACGGCTTCTGTGGAAACCACCTCGCCGCCGGCTTTGGCCTTTTCGGTGACCGCCTTCTGGGCCTTGACCGCCACTTCGCCCCAATTGCCATCGAGCGCCGAGATCATCTCGCCATTGGTGGCGCGCGGCCAGTCGGCGCGCTGCCAGCTCGGGCCATCGGCGTTTTTGGTGACGCAATCGGCACTGTCGGCAAGATTGTCGAAGAACTCCGCCCAACTGGGATCGACGCTTTTCGCGTCGGTCTTGTAGCGGGCGTACAGCGCGTCGATGTAATCGGCATTGCCGCCATAAAGGAAGGAAGTGAGGAGGAACGCTTCGTTCTGGTCCTGTCGTGCCATTTCGCTCTCGATTGGGGGTCCCGATCCCCCTCAGTAAAGATGTGTTCAACCCGCCCGGTATGGGCCGCCAAATTCGGTTGAACTATGGCGTTTCCGCCTGTCGATTTGGTTAACCGGGGCTTAGCTTGCTTTATCGCGTTCCCGAACCGAGTAAGTGGGGCCACTTACTCTGGAAACGCTCTAAGTCCCGGTCACCGATAACATTGTCGTGTCTCAGCCCTTAAGGACTTCGACCAGGGTGGTGCCAAGCCGCGCCGGCGAGGGCGAAACCGTAATGCCCGCCGCTTCCATAGCGGCGATTTTCGATTCCGCATCGCCCTTGCCGCCCGAGACCACGGCGCCTGCGTGGCCCATGGTCTTGCCCTTGGGTGCCGTGCGGCCCGCGATGAACCCGGCCATGGGTTTCGAGCGCCCTTTTTTGGCTTCGTCGATCAGGAACTGGGCGGCGTCCTCTTCGGCCGAGCCGCCGATTTCGCCGATCATGATGATGGATTCGGTCGCGTCGTCGGCCAAAAACATCTCGAGCACGTCGATGAATTCGGTGCCCTTGACCGGATCGCCGCCGATGCCGACCGCCGTTGTCTGGCCAAGGCCTTCATTTGTGGTCTGGAACACAGCTTCATATGTAAGCGTGCCCGAGCGCGACACAATGCCCACCGAACCCTTGCGGAAGATCGAACCGGGCATGATGCCGATCTTGCATTCTTCCGGGGTGAGGATGCCGGGGCAGTTGGGGCCTAGAAGGCGCGAATTGGACTTTTCGAGCCGGGCCTTCACCCGCACCATGTCGGAAACCGGAATGCCTTCGGTGATGCAGGTGATGAAACCAATTTCGGCTTCGATCGCCTCGATGATGGCATCGGCCGCGCCCGCGGGGGGCACATAGATGACCGAAGCGTCCGCCCCGGTCTTTTCCTTGCCCTCGGCGACGGTGGCGAAAATGGGAAGCTGTTCCCCGCCCGCGCCCGACCAGGTCTCTCCGCCCTTTTTGGGGTGGATGCCGCCGACCATCTGAGTGCCGTAATAGGCCAGCGCCTGTTCGGTGTGGAACGTGCCGGTCTTGCCGGTCAGGCCCTGCACGAGGATCTTGGTGTCTTTATTGACGAGAATGGACATGTCTTTGGCTAAATCCTGTCTTTTCGGGCTTAGAGCAATTTCGCATTTCCCCGAAACGCTCCAATTGCTCTAACATCTCATTTTGTCGCGTTTCCGAACCGCGAAAGCGTGCACACTTTCGCTGGAAACCCTCTTAGGCGACGGCCGCAACGATCTTCTGGGCAGCGTCATCGAGATCGTCGGCGGCGGTGATCGCCAGCCCCGATTCGTTGAGGATCTTCTTGCCCAGCTCGACATTGGTGCCTTCAAGGCGCACGACCAGCGGAATGGTCAGGCCCACTTCCTTGACGGCGGCGACCACGCCTTCGGCGATCACATCGCACTTCATGATGCCGCCGAAGATGTTGACCAGAATGCCTTCGACCTTGGGGTCGGCGGTGATGATCTTGAAGGCCGCGGCGACCTTTTCCTTGGACGCGCCACCGCCAACGTCACAGAAGTTCGCGGGCTCCTTGCCGTAGAGGTGGATGATGTCCATGGTCGCCATGGCCAGCCCGGCGCCGTTGACCATGCAGCCGATATTGCCGTCCATGGGCACATAGGCCAGATCCCATTTGGAGGCCTCGATCTCCTTGGCGTCTTCCTCGGTCTCGTCGCGCAGGGCAAAGATGTCGGAATGGCGGAACAGGGCGTTGCCGTCAAAGCTCACCTTGGCATCGAGAACGCGCAGATGGCCGTCGGTCATCACGATCAGCGGGTTGATTTCCAGAAGCGCCATGTCTTTTTCGACGAACGCCTTGTAGAGCGCCGGAAAGAGGGACTTGGCGTCCTCGGCGGCGGCGCCCTCGAGTTTCAGCGCACTCGAAATCTCGCTCACATTGCCAGTGGTGACGCCCGCTTCGGGATCGATGGCGACGGTGACGATCTTTTCGGGCGTGTCATGGGCGACCTGCTCGATGTCCATGCCGCCTTCGGTGGACACAACGAACGCCACCCTGCCGACCGAGCGGTCGACCAGCAGCGAGCAATAGAGTTCACGATCGATGTCGGCGCCGTCCTCGATATAGAGGCGGTTGACCTGCTTGCCCGCATCGCCGGTCTGGGCGGTGACCAGCGTGTTGCCGAGCATATCACGAACGTTGGCCACGACCTCCTCGATCGACTTGGCCAGCCGCACGCCGCCCTTGGCGTCGGGGCCGAGCTCTTTGAACTTGCCCTTGCCGCGCCCGCCGGCGTGGATCTGGGACTTGACCACATAGAGCGGGCCGGGAAGCGATTTTGCAGCCGCTTCGGCTTCCTCTGCACTCATGATGGCCACGCCTTTGGCGACCGGGGCGCCGTAGCCCTTGAGCAGTTCCTTGGCCTGGTATTCGTGAATGTTCATCGCGGGTACGAACCTTTTTTAGCGTTCGGCAGAAAGGGAAAAGCCCGGAGAGAGTGTCTCCGGGCCGGATCGGTTACGCCAGTTTCGGCGCGATCTTCTTGCAGGCTTCGACAAGCCCGTCGACCGAAGCGACAGAGGCGTCGAACATCTTCTTTTCAGAAGCATTGAGTTCGATCTCGACCACCCGCTCGACACCGCCCGCCCCGATCACCACCGGAACGCCGACATAGGTATCGGACAGGCCGAACTGGCCGGTCAGATGCGCGGCGCAGGGCAGGATGCGCTTTTTGTCCTTGAGATAACATTCGGCCATCTCGACGGCCGACGCGGCGGGGGCATAAAAGGCCGAACCGGTTTTCAGCAACCCAACGATCTCGGCGCCGCCATCGCGGGTGCGCTGGATGATTTCGTCGAGCTTGTCCTTGCTCATCCAGCCCATCTTGACCATGTCGGGGAGTGGAATGCCGGCAACCGTCGAATAGCGCGCCAGCGGCACCATGGTGTCCCCATGCCCGCCCATCACGAACGCTGTAACGTCCTGCACGGACACATTGAGCTCATCGGCGATGAAGTGACGGAAGCGCGCGCTGTCGAGCACGCCCGCCATGCCGACCACCTTTTCAGCCGGAAGGCCGGAGAATTTCTGCAGCGCCCAGACCATGGCGTCGAGCGGGTTGGTGATGCAGATCACGAACGCGTCGGGGGCGTATTTGGAAATGCCCGCGCCGACCTGCTCCATGACTTTCAAATTGATTTCCAGAAGGTCGTCGCGGCTCATGCCCGGCTTGCGCGGGACGCCGGCGGTGACGATGACCACATCGGCGCCTTCGATGTCCTTGTATTCGGACGTGCCCTTGAGGGTGGAATTGTATCCTTCGACCGGACCCGACTGGGCCAGATCGAGCGCCTTGCCCTGGGGCACGCCGTCAACGATATCGAACAGCATGACGTCGCCAAGTTCCTTGAGCGCCACCAGATGTGCGAGTGTCCCCCCGATCTGACCGGCACCGATCAGAGCGATTTTCTTACGCGCCATGAGCAAGTTTCCCTATAGGTAAAGTAACGTTTTCCTCGCGCCCTCCATAGACCCTGCGGTCTTTGGACGCAAGTGAACCGTTCGTATTACGATCAAGGATTGTTTGGACGCACGGCCAACCCAGCCACAACCGTCACCCCGGCCTGGAGCCGGGGTCCAGTAAACTCCGCGGTCGAAGCGGCCGATGGTGCAATGCGACGAGGCCGGGGGTACTGGATCCCGGATCAGGTCCGGGATGACGACGGGGAGGGAGAAACGACGGGGTTCGCCACTTTCCCTGCCGCGTCAATTAAGTCAGGAAGACTGACCTGAACCGGTGCGCAGGGGCTGGGCGATGTAATCGGCCGAGCGCATCTCCTCGAGCCGGGACAGACAACGGGCGAACTCGAACCGGGTCCTGTCGTCCTGGGCGAGATCGTCGAGCGGGGCGGCAAAGCTGGCGGCGAGCTTGACCCCGCGATCGTAGAGCGTATCGACGAGCAGGATGAAGCGCTTGGCGGCGTCCGATCTGAGCCGGTCAAACACCGGCACATGATCGATCATCAGCGTGTGAAAACGGTTGGCCAGCTTGAGATAATCGCGCGCGCCGAGCGGGCGTTCGCACAGATCGGCGAAATCGAACCGCGCCACGCCCATGGCCTGGGCGGGAACGGCGATGACGCGGCCAAGGCTTTCAATGGCGTCGGGCTTTGGCTCGGCCCCGCCCGTCAGGTGATCAAACAGACCATCCATTTCGCCATCGACATCGGGCCCGGTGCCGATCTTGTAGACGTCCTGGGCATCGAGCCTCTCGCGCCGATAGTCGGTATCCGCATCGAGATTGAAGACATCGGTATGGGCCGTGAGCAGATCGATGAAGGGCTCGAAAAGCTGGCGGTTGAGCCCGTTCCAGTAGAGTTTTTCGGGCGGGATGTTGGAGGTGGCCACCACCACGACCCCATCGGCGAACAAGATCTCGAACAGGCGCGACAGCAGCATGGCATCGGTGATGTCGGAAACGAAGAACTCGTCGAAACACAACAGCCGCACCGAGCGGGTGATGGGCCGCGCCACCGCCGGGATGGGATCACGGGAACCCTTGGTCCCGGGATTTTCCGAACGGAACTTGGCGATCCCCTCATGCACCTCGTTCATGAATTCATGGAAATGCACGCGCCGTTTGGCGCTGACCGGAACCGTTCTGTAAAACAGATCCATGAGCATGGTCTTGCCCCGGCCCACATCGCCCCAGATGTAGAGGCCTTTGGGCGCTTCGCGCTTGCGCCGGAACAGGGCGGACAAAACCGAGCCCGCATGGGCTTCGAGCTGGTCGAGCCCTTCGGCCACCTTCTGCAATTTTTCGACAGCGTGCTTTTGCGCCGCGTCGGGCTTGACCTGCCCGGCGACGATCATGTCGGCATACGCATCGACAATGGAGCCCGAGGCTCCTTCACTCCCGGTCAAGCCCCCAAACCCGGTTAGCCGACCATTGAAACGGACTGACCGCCCGCAAGCGTGCCCACGAACCGGTTGCCGCTCTGGAACAGCGTGCCGACCAACTCGTCGCTCTCGTTATAGAACTGGATCTGGTTGCCCAGAAGGTTCCACGAGGTCACGTCCATAAGGCCCTCAACCATGCAACCCGGCGTCGAAGCGCGATAGCGGCCGGTGGAGCCCTTGGCGGTGTAGGTGAGATTGAGACGGCACTGTTCGGCGCCGACCATCACGGTCCAGCCGCCCAAAAGCTGCTCGATGGTGACGCTGCCGGTCAGATTGCGCCCGCCCGTGGTGTTGCCGGGACTGCCCACATCGTCGAGCAGGAAACCCGGCGAACTGGTCGACGCGCTGCCATCGAGCGATGCGGTGTTGCCCGGCACGGTGGGCGTGCCTGTGGTGGGCGGGTCTTGTGGCAGAACAGTCGACCCGTCGATGGGCGGCAGGTCGGACGTGGAGACCGAACCTGTCTGCACCGGCTGAAGAGTCGGCGGTGGCGGCGTGGCGGTGACCGTGGGGGCCGACCGGCCGAACGAGGTCGGCGAACAGGCACCAAGCACTGCGGTGCCACCGATGACCATCATCACTGCGAGCGATCTTGTAAGAGTTCCAACCATAACAGCTCCATGTGTTCGGCCCGGACGGGACATGCGGGAACGTAAAGCGTTCCGTACCGTTCCAACGGCGCTGCCGGCGGCCTTGCTTGTCGTGCGGATCGAGATCAAAAGGCACGAAACCTTTCGCTTTTCGGCCCTTTGGGGCCGTGATCGCGCTCCAACCTCTTTGGCTTTAAGGCGGCAGCGTTCAAGACTCAAGCCCTCCGGTCCGTCCAAAGGGTTCAGCGTTAACTATTGTGGCCAATATGGCGGTTATGGGACAACATCGGTTTGGGCCCCCGCGCCACTGATCCAAAAGGAAAGACCGGATGGGATTTTACGTCCACCTCAAGGCTTTCATGGCTTCGATTGCCGGAAGCTTCTGGTTTATGCCGCTGTTGATGGCCATAGCCGGGATTGCGCTGGGCAATCTGTTTGTCTTGATCGACACCATCGATGCGCTTTCGAACCTGCGCGAGCAGTCCTTTTATCCCCGGTTCGGTCCCGAAGGTGCAAGGGCCGTTCTGACCACCATTGCCGGGGGCATGATGACCATGGCCTCTCTGGTCTTTTCCCTGACCTTTGTGGGACTGACCCAGCTCTCGGGGCAATTGGGTCCGCGCGTGCTGATCATGTTCATGCAGGACCGGACCACCCAGTCGGTTCTGGGTGCCTTTGTGGGCGTGTTCCTGTTCGCCCTCGTGGTGCTGGGGGAAGTGAGCGAGCTCGAGGACGGGTTCGTGCCCGAGCTCGCCGTGGCCGCCACAATCGTCATCGCCACCGGCGCATTCGGGCTGGTGATCTATTTCGTCCACCACATGGCGCTGTCGATCCAGGCCGATGTCATCGTCGCCGATCTGGGCAAGCGGTTCGCCAAGTCCGTCGGCAAGGTCGCCGCCAGGGCCGATGCCTCCGATATCGCCAGCGCCAACCGGCACCTTGGCGAGTTCGACGGCTTTGCCGGGGCGCCCGTACCTGCACCCGGCAGCGGCTATATCCGCCACATCGCCTACGATCAGCTGCTCCACATTCTAAAGGACAACAGCCTGCGCCTCGAAATCGATCTGCGGGTTGACGATTATGTGGCCGAAGGCATGCCTATGGCGCATGTGGAGGGACCTGCTCCCGACATCAGGGCGCTGATCAAATGCTTTACCATCGGACCGCGTCGCGATGTGCTCCAGGAAGCCACCTATGAGGCGCGTGCGCTGATCGATATCGCCTTGCGGGCGCTCTCGCCCGGCATCAACGATCCCAACACCGCCGTCGCCGCCATCGATCATATGAGCGGCTCGCTGCTGCCGCTGGTCCGCTCGGACGGCGTGCCCCGAGTGCTGTTCACCAGCGATGGGCGTGCCGCGCTCAAGCGGCCCGAGCTGGGGCTGGCCCACTATCTCGACCTGATCGTGCCCGCGCTGTTGCCGGCCATGCGCACCGATACGCTGGCCACCGAAAGGCTGATCGAGCTCTTGATCCTTTTCGACCGGGTGAGCCGGCAGGAGCACCAGCGTGAGGCGATTACCAAATGGCGCAAGGTGATGGCCCGCGACGTGGACAACCACCAGCTGCCGCAAACCATGGTGGACTGGCTCAAGGACAAGGCGAGCGAGTGAGGTGTTGCGCGAACACGCGCTCAAACCACATTGTCTCCACACTGGTCATCCCGGGCGAAGACCCGCGATCCGTAAGCGGCAGAGCCGGCGGCTTTGTCTCTGGCGTTGAGTGTACTGGGCCCCGGGTCATGCCCGGGGTGACAGGGTGGGGAAGGCAGCAGCGGCGTTGCCCAATGGGATCGCTGCAAGCGGCTCTAGCGGTCCAGCATGTCCTTGAGCAACGCTTCGGCCAGCGGCTGGGCGTCGCGGGCCTCATGGGTGGGCACGGCGATGGCCAGGCCCTTGCCCGTCAGCCCCGCCCCGATGCCCGGCAGCCCGCCATCGGTGATCTCGCGCGGGGTGAACCCGTGCGCCTGAAGCGCGGTGACCATGAGCCGGGCCACCGATTCGCGTTCCACATAGACAATGGTTTCATAGTCGGTCATGGCGCGGCTCCTTAAAAGCAAACGGGGTCCGTGGACTGTCCACGGACCCCTTTAACGTCTATCGCATGGCGCCGGTTCAGGCCACCTTGCGTTCGACCATCATCTTCTTGATTTCGGCAATCGCCTTGGCCGGGTTGAGCCCTTTGGGGCAGACCTTGGCGCAGTTCATGATGGTGTGGCAGCGATAGAGCTTGAAGGGGTCTTCAAGATCGTCGAGGCGTTCGGACGTGGCTTCGTCCCGGCTGTCGATCAGCCAGCGATAGGCCTGCAACAGCACGGCCGGACCGAGATATTTTTCCCCGTTCCACCAATAGGACGGGCACGAGGTCGAGCAGCACGCGCACAATATGCACTCGTAAAGCCCGTCGAGCTTGGCCCTGTCCTCTTTCGACTGCAGCCATTCGGTGTCCGGGGTGGGTGATTTGGTCTGCAGCCATGGCTGGACCGATTTGTGCTGCTCGTAAAAGGTCGAAAGGTCGGGCACCAGATCTTTCACAACCGGCATGTGCGGCAGCGGATAGACGGCGATCGGGCCGTTTGAAACCTCGTCCATGCCCTTGGTGCAGGCCAGCGTATTGGCGCCGTCGATGTTCATGGCGCACGAACCGCAAATCCCTTCGCGGCACGAGCGGCGCAGGGTGAGCGTGGGATCGATGTTGTTCTTGATCCACAAGAGCCCATCGAGAATCATCGGCCCGCAATCGTCGAGATCGACGAAATAGACGTCGATGCGCGGATTGTCGCCCGTGTCGGGATCGTAGCGATAGACCTTGTATTCACGCAAATTCGTCGCGCCGTCCGGCTTTGGCCAGGTCTTGCCCTTTTTGGGGCGGGAGCGCTTGTCGAGGACGAGTTCAGCCATGTTTCGTTCGCTCCTTAGTAAACGCGGGCCTTGGGCGCGATCTTTTTGAGATCAATGCCATCGGACAGCGGATCGACGTGAACCGGACGGTAGCCGAGCGTCACCTTGCCCGCATCATCGATCCAGCTCAGCGTGTGCTTGCGCCAGTTGACGTCGTCGCGATCGGCGAAATCCTCGCGGGCGTGAGCGCCGCGGCTCTCCTTGCGCGCCTCGGCCGAATAGACCGTTGTGATGGCGTTGGCCATGAGGTTTTCAAGCTCGAGGGTTTCGACAAGATCGGAATTCCAGATCATCGAGCGGTCGGTGACCTTGACGTCGGCGAGTTCGGCCCAGATGCCTGAAATCCGCTCACAGCCCGCTTCGAGGGTTTCCTGGGTGCGGAACACTGCGGCGTCTTCCTGCATGGCGCGCTGCATCTTGTCGCGCAGTTTTGCGGTCGGCGCACTGCCATTGGCGTGACGCAGCCGGTCGAACCGGGCGAGGATCTTGTCGTCCTGGGCGCTGTTGATCGAAGGGATCGGTGCGCTCCGGTCCATCACCGCACCGGCCCGCAGCGCGGCGGCGCGGCCGAACACCACAAGATCGGTCAGCGAGTTGGACCCCAGCCGGTTGGCGCCATGCACCGAAGCGCAGGCCGCTTCGCCCACCGCCATCAGCCCGGGCACCACACGATCGGGATCGCTCTCGGTGGGGTTGAGCACCTCGCCGTGATAATTGGCCGGGATGCCGCCCATATTGTAGTGGACGGTGGGAATGACCGGGATCGGCTCGCGGGTCAGATCGACACCGGCAAAGATTTTCGCACTCTCGGAAATGCCTGGCAGGCGCTCATGAAGCACCGCCGGGTCGAGGTGATCGAGGTGCAGGAAGATGTGGTCGCCCTTGGCGCCCACGCCCCGGCCCTCGCGGATTTCCATGGTCATGCAGCGGCTCACGACGTCGCGGGATGCCAGATCCTTGGCGTTGGGGGCATAGCGCTCCATGAAGCGCTCGCCCTCGGAATTGACCAGATACCCGCCCTCCCCGCGCGCGCCCTCGGTGATCAGGCACCCCGAGCCGTAAATGCCCGTGGGGTGGAACTGGACAAATTCCATATCCTGGAGCGGCAGCCCGGCGCGGGCCACCATGCCGTTGCCGTCGCCCGTGCAGGTGTGGGCCGACGTGGCCGAGAAATAGGCGCGTCCGTACCCGCCGGTGGCCAGCACAACCATCTTGGCGCGGAAGCGGTGAATGGTGCCGTCGTCGAGCTTCCAGGCGATGACGCCCTGGCATTCCCCGTTCTCGCCCATGATCAGATCGAGCGCGAAATATTCGACGAAGAACTCGGCGTTGTTGCGCAACGACTGGCCATAAAGCGTGTGCAGGATGGCATGGCCGGTGCGGTCAGCCGCCGCGCAGGTGCGCTGCACCGGGGGGCCTTCGCCATATTCGGTCATGTGACCGCCGAACGGGCGCTGATAGATCTTGCCCTGTTCGGTGCGCGAAAACGGCACGCCGTAATGCTCGAGCTCGTAGATCGCCTGGGGGGCCTCGCGGGCCAGATACTCCATGGCGTCATTGTCGCCCAGCCAGTCCGACCCCTTGACGGTGTCGTACATGTGCCACTGCCAGCTGTCGGGGCCCATGTTGGAGAGCGAGGCCGCGATGCCGCCCTGCGCAGCGACGGTGTGGCTGCGGGTGGGGAAGACCTTGGTGACGCAGGCGGTCGAAAAGCCCTGCTCGGCCATGCCCAGCGTGGCGCGCAGTCCCGCGCCGCCGGCGCCGACCACCACGACGTCATAGGCGTGGTCGATGATTTGGTAAGCCGAAGCCATGAGCGAAATTAACCTCCGAAGGCGAGGACGAGAACCGAAACCAGGGCGATAACGCCCACGATCACGGTGAAAATGGTGTTGGCCGCCTTGGCCAGCGAGTGATTGCGCGGCTCGTGGATGTAATCCTCGATCACCTCGTTCATGCCGTTGCGCATGTGGATGAAGGCGACGGCGAACAGGACGATGGCGAGGATGGAAACCAGCGGATTGGCGAAGGTCGCGGTCATCTGGGCCCGGTCGGCGCCCGACAGCGAAACGACCAGCCAGATCAAGAACCCGACCAGAACGATATTGATCGCTCCGGTGACACGCTGGAGAATGAAGGCGCCGGTGCCCTTTTCCTTGGGATTTGTCTGCATGGTGTTCCCCCTAGAACCAGACGAACACGGCCCAGACGATGACCGTCGCCGCAATCGAGAAAACAAGCGTGGCAAGCGTGATGGCCTCGCGGCTGGCCGGATCGAACCCGGCGCCGGTGTCCCAGATGAAGTGCTTGAGCCCGCCGGCCATGTGATGGAACAGTGTCCAGGTGTATAAAAACAGCCCGATCTGGATGATCGGATGCCCAAAGAACCCCTGCACCGCTGCCAGCTGATCCTGTCCCAGCGCGGCCGACCCCAGCCAGAGCGCAAACAGGACGGTGCCCAGATAGAGCCCGATGCCCAGCACGCGGTGCACGATCGACAGGGTCATGGTCAGGGTAAAGCGATAGACGGAAAGATGCGGGGACGTCGGTCGGAACTGCGCCATTGTCTGCCTCGATCTGGCCCGCGCGGAGCCGCCGGGCACACAGCGCCGGTTGCCCGGCAGAAAACTTGCGGCCAACTTCTAATCGCGCTTTCCCCATTCGTCAAAGGGCCGCGCTTACGTCTTTGGTCTGAAAACGGCCAACGCGGCCCCCGCTAAAATATTGACTTTTAAGGTCATATTTTTGTCCGGCACTGGACAGCACCGGTTAAGTCGAGGCAAGAGTGGAGAAATGTCAGCCAGGTTTACCTACAAGGTAAAGTCAAGATGCCAGCCCACAACGCGATCACCATCACAGCCAAAAAAATACTCGCACGCGCCTGGGGCAGCCTGACCGAATATGTGCTGGCCTATCCGCGCCGGGACGGAACCAGCGTTTCGCTGACCCGCGAGGTCTATGACCACGGCAGCGCCGCGGCGATTCTGCTGCTCGATACCGACCGCCGGGTGATGACGCTGGTGCGCCAGTTCCGCCTGCCGCCTCACCTCAATGGCGACGATGGCAATCTGATCGAAGTGTGCGCCGGGCTGCTCGAGGGGGACGACCCGGAAACCTGCGCGAAAAAGGAAGCGCTTGAGGAGACCGGCATCGTGCCCTCCCGCCTGCGGTTTGCGTTCCAGATCTATGCCAGCCCCGGATCATTGAGCGAGAAAATCCACTGCTTTGTCGGCTTCTACGACGAAGGCTGCAGGCGCGGCCCAGGCGGCGGACTGGCCGAGGAGGGCGAGGAGATCACGCTTGTCGAAGCCGGATTCGATCAGGCACTGGCGATGATCGATCAGGGACAGATCATCGATGCCAAAAGTGTGGCGCTGATCCAGTACGCTGCAATCAATGGGCTTTTGGCGGACCCAAGGCGGGGCTAAGGGGTTGCAAGGAACGCGCCGGTCACCGAATGGAGCAATTGGGGATTGCTCCAGAGCACCCACGCGCCAATGGCCAGCGCCACAAGCAGCACCAGCCCGAACGCCTTGCGCACCAGCGAAAAGACCAGCCAGAACGCCACCAGCGCAATGGCGCCGATGACAATAAGTGAAAAGCTGTCGGTTGGAATCCCGGCCTCCCTGCGAACCGTTGAACCACCACCGATTGCACAGCCCGAGGGCGGCTTTTTGATGTCAGGCAGCGGGCCGGACCGGCAAAGGTCTGCCCAATCGTCCATGGAACCGTGAGCGGGGACAATAAGTTTGCCCACCAGAACCAACCTCATGGAAGGAATGCCAGATCATGAAAACATTTGCTTCGATTGCCCTCGTCATTGCCGGTGCCCTGGCCGTCTCCGGCTGCACCTCGACCCAGCAGAACATGACAGGGGCGGCAGTTGGCGGCGGCGCAGGCGCGGCCGTCGGCGGATCTGTCGCTGGCACGCCCGGCGCCGTAGTGGGCGGGGCCGGCGGTGCGGCTGCAGGCGTTGCCGTTTCCGAAGAAATGAACGACTGATTTGCCTCCGGGTGGCCGGTGGGCCGCCCGAGCGCATGTGCAAAGAAGCGGGGCCTGCTCACGTCGGCCCTGCTTTGTATTTTTAACGCGATCGGGTAAGGCCGGGCTCTAGGCGTTCGGATGGACCGAACCCGGCCCCAAATCGAGCTCCCGCGCCAGCGCGCCGGAAACGGCGCGCAATTGAAGCCATTCCTCTTCGCTCAACCCCACGAGCAGATCGGCCAGGATCGCTTCGCGCGCCGCACAGGCGACTTCGACCGCAGCCAATCCCGCCACGGTAACTTCGATGCGACCCGAGCGACGATCATCTCCATCGGCGCGGCGCGCCAGCCCCTGACGCACTAGGCCCTCAACGAGCCGGGAGGCCGTGGGCGCCGAGATCTTTTCCTGAGCCGCCAACCGGCCAATGGTATTGGCCTTGAGAAAATGGATCACCGACAGCGCCGAAAGCTGCGCCGCGCTGCATCCGGTCTGCCGGTCTGCCGCCTGCAGCGCCCTGTCGAGCGGCAGAACCAGACGATGGAGCAATTGCAGGGCGCGCGACTTGTGAGACTGGGACACAGATTTCTCTTTCAATTAGTAAAGCTAATTGTTAGCATAGCTAAACATCTATTGCCAACGATCGCATCGGAAATTCACCATGGAACTTCACCGGGGACGGCTTATCGATCATGTGCACCTGCGGGTCAGCGATCTCCAAAAGAGCCGCGACTTCTATCGTGCCGCGCTCGGTGCGCTGGGCCGTGAACTGACCCTGGAAACGGATTCGTTTTTCGTGTCCGATGAATTGTTCGTCGATGCGGCAAACGATTATGTGAGCAGGGTTCATCTGGCTTTCCAGACCACCGGCCCCGACATGGTCGAGGCGTTCTACGAGGCAAGCGTCAAAGCCGGAGGCACTGACAACGGCGCGCCGGGCGAGCGGCCCTACCATCCCGGCTATTATGCCTGCTTCGTTCTCGATCCCGACGGCAACAATATCGAGGCTGTTTGGCACGGCCCCCATGACCGCAATACGGAATCGGTGGTCATCACCGCCCATATGTGAAGCCATGAGCACCGGCACTTCGCGCCTCAGCCAACCCATGCCCGACGATATCGGGCAAAGGCTCGAAGAGGCGGGGCTGCGCGCCGCCTATGACAAGCGGCCCGCCTATCAGCGCAACGACTATCTGGGCTGGATCGCCCGCGCCAAGCGCCCGCAAACGCGCGAAAAGCGGATCGCCCAGATGCTCGACGAACTGCAGACGGGCGGGGTCTATATGGCCATGAAGTGGGGGGCTCAGACGTAATCGACGAGCTTTTTGTCCGGATCGTAGGGCTGGTCCTCGACGTCCTTGGTCACCGCCTGGCCGCAGCGCATTTTGCCCGTGGCGGCATCGAAGACGTAATGGGGGGCGCCGTACAGCAGCCAGCCGTCCGAGAGCGCTTTGGTCACCTTGTGGCAAAAGGTCGAATCATCGTCGCCGGACAAAAAACGGTAGATCATCATGGAAATCAAAACTCCTTACAGCGCTGCGCGCCAGCACATTTGCACGCAGCGCCGACACCATAGCGATTGATCTTGGCCGCGTCAGGGGCTAATCGGCAGGGGCGGACAGAGTACAAAAGGATGCGAGCATGACGCAGCAATTCCCGCCCTTCCTGATCGAGGGCTACCGCAACTTCATGTCGGGGCGGTATGCGACCGAGAGCCAGCGCTACAGAAAGCTGGCCGAAGAGGGCCAGAAACCCACAACGATGGTGATTGCCTGCTGCGATTCGCGCGCCGCGCCGGAAACGATTTTCGATTGCGGGCCGGGGCAGTTGTTCGTCCTGCGCAACGTCGCCAATCTGGTGCCGCCCTTCGGGCCGGACGCCGCCTATCACGGCACCTCCTCGGCCATCGAATTTGCGATCATTCATTTAAAGGTCGAAAACATCGTGGTCATGGGCCATGGCCGCTGCGGCGGCATTGCCGGGGCCCTGGCCACCGCGGCCGGGCACGCGCCCGAGGGCGCCTTTATCGGCAAATGGCTGACCATGATCGAGGAGGTGGCCGGCAAGGTCGAGGCCAATTCGCTCCTGACCGCCTCCGAACAGCAAACCGCGCTCGAGCGCATCGTCATCCGCCAGTCGATCGGCAATCTTTTGACCTTTCCCTTCGTCAAGGACCGCGTCGAGGCCAATGAGCTTTCGCTGCACGGGGCGTGGTTCGACATTTCCTCGGGCGAACTCTGGACGATGAACGGGGAAAGCGGCGACTTCATGCGGCCTGAGCTTTAGCCTGAGGGCGAAGCCATCCCTTTCCCACAGCGTCATCCCGGGCTTGACCCGGGATCCAGTAACCGGCAGCGCCAGCGGTTCTTGCTTTGACGCTGAGTGTACTGGGCCCCGGCTCAAGGCCGGGGTGACCAAGGGTGGGCGTGGCTGGGTCGGGGAACCAAGCCAACCGCAAAGCCCTCTGGAGCCGTCGTTCCGCTAGACCCTAGGCGCGGATCGGTCATGCGCCCGGATTGATCGGCACCTGTCTGGGCCTCATCCTGGCAACCGTCAGAATGAGCCCAACAAAGATCAGGATGCCGCCCGCCACATCGGCCCCATAAATCGGTTCGCCCAGAATCAGGACCCCCGACGAAATTCCCGCGATGGGAACCAGAAGGGTGAAGGGCGCCACTGTCGCCGCCGAATGGCGCGATAAAAGACCCGACCACATGGTGAACCCGAACAGCGTTGCGGGATAGGCCAGGAAGGCAACCAGCATCACCGCGTTCCAGCTTGGCGGATCGATATAGGCGAAAATGGCCGGGCCGCCCTCGAAGGTGAACGAGAGCGCAAAAAGCGGAATAGATCCCAGCATATTGCCCCACGCCACGAAAGGCAGCATGGGGATCGATCCGGCCAGTTTCGAGATATTGTTGGCGACGCCCCAGCTCAGCGCCGCCAGCATCAATATGGCCAGCGGCAGCAATTGACCGCCCGAACCGTGGCCCCAGGCGATAACGCCGATGCCGCCGAATGCGACGAGACCGCCAACGATCTGCAGCCGGCGCGGCACCTCGCCGAAGACGAAGAACGCAATGGCGATGGTAAACATCGCCTGCACCTGCAGGGCGAGCGAGGCGAGGGACGCCGAAAGGCCTAAAAACAGCGTCAGGTTGAGCAGCGCATAAAGCGCGCAGGCCATGAACAGCCCATACCCGGCAACCAAAAGCCAGGGCGCTTTGGGCCGGGGGATGAACAACACCACCGGCACGGCGGCGAAAAAGAACCGCAGCGCCGCCGAGAGCAGCGGCGGCAATTCGGCAATGCTGAGTTTGATGACCGTAAAATTGAACCCCCAGATCGCAACGACAACGAGGGCGATCAGGATGTCGCGAAGGGGCATGGGGAGGCTCGCAAGAACAAAAAGGCAGGGGCCCTGCTCTAGCGCACCGCCCCTGCCCTGTCATCACTCACCGATGAAATTTCAGCGTGGTGCGATCGCCACGTCTTCATAGCCCGGAGCGGTGCCCCAGACATTGATTGTGGTGGTGGCGCGCAGGCCGTGGATCTGGAACGGATCCTCGGCGATGATCTTTTCGACCTCGGCCTTGGTCTCGGCCTCGAAGATCCACAGCCCACCAACCGGGCTGCCGCCTTCCTGGGCACGCATGGCGCCGGCCAGAACGATCTTGCCTTTGTATTTGCGCAGATAGGCCTGATGGTCCGCGGTATGCTCGGCGCGGATCTCAGCTGCACCCTCGGTCTTGTCGGTGAAAAGAGCTGCCCAGCGCATCATGCGGCCTGACTTTTCATCAGACCGCGCGCGATCAGCGTTTCGGCGATCTGGACGGTGTTGAGGGCCGCGCCCTTGCGCAGATTGTCCGAGACCACCCACATGACCAGCCCGTTTTCCACGGTCACGTCCTCGCGAATGCGGCTGACATAGGTGGCGTCTTCCCCCTTGGATTCGACCGGGGTCATGTAGCCGCCGTTCTCGCGCTTGTCGAGCACCACGATCCCAGGTGCATCGCGCAGCGCGTCGCGCGCCTCGTCGGGCGAAATCGGCCGCGCAAATTCCATGTTGACCGCTTCGGAATGGCCAACGAACACCGGCACGCGCACGGCGGTGCAGGTGACCTTGATCTTGGGATCGAGCATCTTTTTGGTTTCGGCCAGAACCTTCCACTCTTCCTTGGTGTACCCGTCTTCCATGAACACATCGATGTGGGGGATGACGTTGAAGGCGATCTGCTTGGTGAACTTGTTGGGCGTGGGGCTGTCGTTGACGAAAATGCCCTTGGTCTGGTTCCACAGCTCGTCCATGGCATCCTTGCCGCCGCCCGAAACCGACTGGTAGGTCGAAACCACGATGCGGGTCAGCTGGGCGAGATCGTGCAGGGGCTTGAGGGCCACAACGAGCTGGGCCGTCGAGCAATTGGGGTTGGCGATGATGTTCTTGCGGTCGTTTTTCGCCATATAGGCATCGAGAACGTCGGCGTTGACTTCCGGCACGATCAGCGGAACGTCCTCGTGGTAGCGGAAGGCCGAGGAATTATCGATGACGATGGCGCCGGTCGCGCCGATCCTGGGCGCCCATTGCTTGGAGATGTCGCCGCCGGCGCTCATCAGCACGAAATCGGTGCCGGTGAAATCGAAATCATCAAGGTTTTTGCACTTGAGAACCTTGTCCCCGAAGCTCACTTCGCGCCCGACCGAACGTGACGATGCCAGCGGTACCAGCTCATCGATCGGGAAATTGCGCTCGGCGAGAATGTCGAGCATTTCGCGGCCCACATTGCCGGTGGCACCGACGATAGCAACCTTGTAACCCATAATATGTCTTATCCTTTCACCCCACCTCCCGTGCCGCGGGGTCTAAACCCGCTCGGCCACAGATTGTCTTGCCGCCCTCCCCGCCGGGAGGGACTGGCCCGGGGAGTGCGTCAAGCGGTTTTGGTGGTGGTTTTGAGTGCGAACGGTCTTGTCCCGGCGCAATCGCCGGTCCTATCGAGCAGCGCTGTCATGGTCGCAAAACCCATGCAAAAGGGCTCCTGCCGTTCGGGATCAGCTTCATACGCGGTTCTTGGTGCTTTGCCAAGGTCAACCCGAAAAGCAAAAGGCCCCGCCGCAAGCGACGGGGCCCTCCAACGCAAGGGAGACGCGTTTTATCAGTTGGGGACGAGGACCGCATCGACAACGTGGATCACACCATTGGACTGGTTGACGTCGGCAATGGTGATGTCGGCGACCGTGCGGTTTTCATCGATCACCTTGAGCGAGCCGCCGATGATCTGGAAGCCGAGCAGATCGCCCGAAACGGTTTCCAGACCGAACGCGCCGTCATTTTCCTCGGCCATGGCCATCAGCTCTGCGGCCGAATAATTGCCGGCGATGACATGGGCGGTCAGAACCTTCTGGAGCATTTCGAGGTTTTCCGGCTCGAGCAGCGTATCGACGGTTCCGGCGGGCAGATTGCCGAACGCGGTGTTGGTCGGTGCAAAGACGGTGAACGGGCCGGGGCCCTGGAGCGTATCGACAAGCCCGGCAGCCTGGACAGCGGCAACCAGCGTTGTGTGATCGGCCGAATTGACGGCGTTTTCAATGATGTTCATTTCAGGCGACATCGGCGCGCCGCCGACCATGGGATTGTCCTGAGCGAAAATGGCGGTGGACGCGCCGAACGAGATGGCGACACCGAGCGCGAGAGCGGAAACGAATTTGAGCATAATGATCCCCCCTGATGGGAATGAAGTGTGCATCGGCCCCATTGGCCGTGCTGACAGGGAGAACTACGGGCGCTTACACAAAAGAGTTTCAGACGGCTCTGCGCGGCTTGCGCTCAGAACTTGACGCCGACCATCACGCCCAGATTGGACAGCCCCTCATTGGGCGCACACAGCTCGAGATTTGAGATGTGCTCGTAGCGCAAGGTGACCGTGACGTTTTCGCTGACATTGGCCCCGATGCCCGCCGCATCGTAGAAATTGAACGAACAGCCGAAATTGCGCGCCGGAAGGGTCGCGCCCGACAGGGCCCCATCGGTGACCGCGGCCCCGAAGCCCAGTTCGAGATAAAGCGGGGTTTCGAACACCGGGATCTGCCAGTTGAGATTGGCGTGCAGGATGTTTTCGCGGCCGTTGAAATTAAGCGTCGCGCCGATCTCGGGGCGCGGCGAGCCGATCCAGCGGAAAGCCTCGATATCGGGGGAGGTAAACAGCGCCGAAAATTTCACATCCTCGAGGCGCGACAAATCCCAGTTGTTGCCGGTGGGCAGAAAGCCGCCATAGGCCGAATGAAAGAACACGCCGGCCCGCAATTCGTCGAGCGCGATATCCTGAGCGGCAACGGGGCTGGCAACCATCAGCGCACCGAGCGCCACTATCACAGATTTACGCATGATCACCCAAAAGCCCTGATTTCCGCCGCCGCTCCGGTTGTGTGACACAGGATCGGAACGCACTCAAGGCGCAATCCGTTGTCCGGCACCACCAACGGAGACTTACCATCATGTCGATTTCTTCGCTACAGGATCTGTTCATCCACACGCTTCAGGACATCTATTTCGCCGAAACCCTGATCGTGAAAAAGCTCCCCACAATGGTCAAGGAAGCCGGCGCCGCTCCGCTCAAAAAGGCGTTCGAGGAGCATCTGGAAGAAACAAAAACCCATGTTTCCCGCCTCGATGAAGTGTTCAGGATTTTGGGCCAGAAACCCCAGGCCGAAGAATGCCCGGCCATCGAAGGGATCATCGAGGAAGCCGAGGAACTGATCGGTGAAATTTCCAACGCCAAGACCAAGGACGCAGCCCTGATCGCCGCCGGCCAGGCCGTCGAGCATTACGAGATCACCCGCTACGGCACCCTGGTTTCCTGGGCCAGGGAACTGGGACACGAAGAGGTGCTGGGCCATCTGCGCGAAACGCTGGCCGAGGAAAAGGACGCCGACAACAAGCTGCTCCGGCTCGGCGAAGACCAGCTCAACCAGAAAGCCGCATGAGCTTTTTTGGATAAATCGCAAAATACCGATGAAGGCGCGCTTGAACCGGAGCGCGCCTTCTCCCATCTTGGCAAAATGACTTTGCCCCCGCTTTCCATTCAGGACCTTGCGCCGATCTCGCAAGGCTATTCCACCAAAGAGGCGCTCGCCAAAACCCTCGATCTGGCCCGGCTGGGCGACGAGATGGGGTTTGTGCGCCTCTGGTACGCAGAACATCACGGCATGCCCTCGATTGCCTCCTCGGCTCCCGATATCCTCATCGCCCACGCGGCAGCGCATACAAAGCGCATCAATGTCGGCGCGGGCGGGGTGATGCTGCCCAACCACGTTCCCTTGCGGGTGGTCGAGACCTATCGCACCCTCGAAGGGCTTTATCCCGGCCGCATCGATCTGGGGATCGGGCGGGCCGGCGGCTCGGACGGTCTGACCCTGCGCGCCCTGCGCTCGACCAATGGCGAGGATTTCCCGCACGAATTTGCCGAAATGCTGGCCTATGAGCGCGGCGGGTTTCCAGACGATCACCCGCTGGCGCGCGTCAAGGTCGTGCCCGCCGAAGTGCCCCTGCCCCCGATCTGGCTTTTGGGGTCCTCGGGCGCATCGGCGCAGATGGCCGGGCAATACGGGATCGGCTATGCGTTTGCCTCGCATTTTTCACCCACCCCGGCCGGGCCTGCCTTTGATGCTTACCGGCGCAGTTTTCGGCCCTCGGACCAGTTCGCGACGCCGCACGCAATTTTGTGCGTTGCGGTGATCTGCGCGCCGACCGACGAGCAAGCGCGGCACCTTTCGAAATCGATGGAGTTGACCTGGCTGCGCCTGCGGTCCAACGACCCGCAAAAGATCGCCCCGCCCGAAGACTCCGACAATTATCCCTGGACCGATCAGGAGCGCGCCTTTGTCGAAAGCCAATCCAATCTGTGGATCGTGGGCAGCCCCGAAACGGTGAAGGCAAAAATCGCCGAGAAGGTGGCTGAAACCAATGCCGACGAGGTCATGGTTTCAACCACCGTCCATGATTACGACAAGCGACTGGAGAGCTATCGGCTGCTCAAGGAAATCTGGGACGCGTGAGCGGGCCTGTCGGCACGCTCATGACCGCGGCGCAGCCGTCGAACCGCGCACGCTCAACGCGATTTCGAGATACTCCTGAACAGGGTCGGCCTGCGGGTTGAGGATGGCGTTGACGGCGCGCCGGCCGAGTTCCTTTATCGGCTGGCTGATGGTGGTCAGGGGCGGCTCGGAGACCGCGGCTTCGGGCACGCCGTCAAAGCCGACAACCGAGACATCGCCCGGAACCTCATACCCGTGATCGCGCAACCAGGCCATCGCCTCCAAGGCGATCCTGTCCGATTGGGCCAGAATGGCGGTGGGCTTTTCTTTGAGGGAGAAAATGTGCTCGAGACCGGCCGCGACCGTCTCGGGTTCGTTGAGCGTATTGTAGATCGGCACGGTCGCGACATCGATGCCGGCGCTGGCCAGGACCTCGAAATACCCTTTGAGGCGCTCGCGCGGCGCGGGATAGATCGCCGCGTCCACATCCGCCAGGTCGGCAGGACCCGCTCTGCCGTCTTGGAATTCGAGCGCGAGAACGGCGAAACGCCTGTGCCCGAGATCGACCAGATGACGGGCCGCAAGCCGTGCACCCGCGACATTGTCGATCCCGATGATGGAGATGGAGGTGTCGGTTTCGCCGAAGGCCAGCGCAACGAAGGGCAGTTTGCGTTCGAGCGAATGGGCAATCAGCTTGTCGGCGCCCACAAGGCAGAACAGGATGAACCCATCGACAAGCGCGCTGTGCATGTTCCAGGCGAGAGCTTCTTCCGAGACGGCCGAAACCAGCGAGATGCCAGTGCCGCTGGCGTCGCACGCCTCGGTTATCCCCTGCATGAGGGTCCGCGCGAACGGGTCCTCGAAAAAATAGCCGAGCGGTTCGGACGTGGCCACGCCAATCGCATTGACCTTGCCGGCCCGCAACAGCCGCCCCTTGGGGTCAGGCCCGCCATAGCCAAGCCTTTCGGCTGCCATTCTGACCTGCTCGCGCACTTCGGCGCGCACAAGCTGGGGCCTGTTAAAGACATTGGACACCGTCCCTTGCGAGACCCCGGCGGCTTTTGCCACATCGGACAATCTGGCGCCCTTGCCCTCACCCATTCATCACCCTTGACGCTCCACGATCTGTTCCAATCACTATCGCGCATGGATTGAACCGATTCAAGTTTTGCTTGACTCGAAGTCGCGCAGCATCCAGTTTTGAATCGATTCAATTTCATTTTCGTTGACGATTGAATCGATTCATTGTGTCTGTCGAAGGGATATCAAATGGCGATTTCCAACCTTGCCAAGCTTCTGACGCCCCATATCCGGCTGCCGCTCAAGCCATTGCGCGTTCCTGCACCCGATTTTGGTTTCATTGCAAAATGGATAGACCGTCAAAAGCACCTGTTCGAATTGGCCCGCCTGGCGCGCCATGATCCAAGAATCCTCGAGGATGCCGGACTCGACCCCGAAGAGGTGCACGACGCGCTCAAGGGCACCTGGCATGAGGTCAGCACCCACCAACACCCTCACGATGGGCATTAGACGAAGGTTTCGACGACCGTGATTACGGTAGGCGGCAAGGCGCTAACGGCTGCTCAAGGGGATTTGGGAGTCTTAACTGGCGATAGGGCGCGCGGTGCTGCCCCCTCTCGCACCGCTGTCATCCCGGCCTTGAGCCGGAATGACAGCGCGGTGGTAAACGGCTGGCGCTAGCCCAGTTTCGCGATGATCGCGTCGCCCATTTCGCCGGTCGTGACCTTGCGGGCTCCGGTCTGCATGATATCGCCGGTGCGCAAACCGTCTTCAAGGACGTCGGAAATCGCCGTTTCCAGTTTGCCTGCCAGATCGACCATGCCGAACGAATAGCGCAGCGCCATGGCGAACGAGGCAAACATGGCGATGGGATTGGCGATGCCCTGCCCGGCGATATCGGGGGCCGAACCATGGACGGGTTCGTAAAGCGCCTTGCGCTTGCCGGTTACCGGGTCGGGTGCGCCCAGCGAAGCCGAGGGCAACATGCCCAGCGAGCCGGTCAGCATGGCGGCGGCGTCCGACAAGATGTCGCCGAACAAATTGTCGGTGACCATCACATCGAACTGTTTTGGATTGCGCACAAGCTGCATCGCCGCATTGTCGGCCAGGATATGGTGCAGATCGATTTGCGGATAATCCTTGCCGGCCTGCTTGATCACCTCGTCCCAAAGGACGCCCGATTTCATGACGTTCTTCTTGTCGGCCGAATGCACCTTCTTGCCACGCGTCATGGCCAGATCGAAAGCGACGCGCGCGATGCGGTCGATCTCGTAGCTTTCATAAACCTGGGTATCGATGGCGCGCTTCTGGCCATTGCCCAGATCGGTAATTTCCTTGGGCTCGCCGAAATAGACCCCGCCGGTCAATTCGCGCACGATCAGGATATCGAGCCCTTCGACCAGTTCCTTCTTGAGCGAGGAGGCATCGGCCAGCGCCGAATAGCAGATGGCGGGACGCAGATTGGCAAACAGGCCCAGATCCTTGCGCAGGCGCAAAAGCCCCGCCTCGGGGCGCACATCATAGGGCACATCATCCCATTTCGGCCCGCCCACAGCGCCAAAGATCACCGCATCTGCAGCCAGCGCCTTTTCCATGTCCGCCTCGGAAATCGCCACCCCATGCGCATCATAGGCGCAACCGCCGACAAGGCCGCTCTCATATGAAAAATCGGTCGCGCCGGTCCCGTTGAGATGGGCAATGAGCTTTTCGACCTCGGCCATGATCTCGGTGCCGATGCCGTCGCCGGGGAGGAGGAAGAGGGTGTTGGAGGCCATGGTGATCCTTGTCAGGCAATAGGAATAGGAAAGTAGGAAGGAAAGCGACCTAAACCCAGGGCCGGTTTTCGGCCATCTTGCCTTCGTACCCCGAGATCGACTCGTCCCTTTTCAGCGTCATGGCGATATCGTCGAGCCCTTCGAGCAGGATGTGCTTGCGGCCCGGGTCGATATCGAAAGTGATGGTGCCGCCATCGGGGCCGGAGATCGTCTGGTTTTCCAGATCGACGGTCAGCGTGGCGTTCGAGCCGCGATCGGCATCGTCGAGCAGCAGGTCGAGCTGTTGGGGGGTAACCACGATGGGCAGGATGCCGTTCTTGAAGCAGTTGTTGTAGAAGATATCGGCAAAGCTTGTGGAGATGACGCAACGAATGCCGAAATCGAGCAGCGCCCACGGCGCGTGTTCACGCGACGAACCACAGCCGAAATTGTCGCCGGCGATGACGATTTTCGACTCGCGGTAGGCGGGCTTGTTGAGAACGAAATCTGCCTTTTCGCTGCCATCCTCATTATAGCGCATCTCGGCGAACAGCGCGGTGCCCAGACCGGTGCGCTTGATGGTCTTGAGGTATTGTTTGGGAATAATCATGTCGGTGTCGATATTGATGATCGGCATGGGCGCGGCAACGCCCGTCAATGTCGTGAACTTGTCCATGACTTTTTCTCCCACAGGGCGCCGGTCTGTCGCGCAAGGCGCAACCGTACCCGGCGGTACGATTTGGCTTGTCTGTCTCTAATGCAATCGCGCGCGCTTGCCAAGCAGGCTCGGGCCATTGCACGGGCCAAGGCCGCAAAGTATGGTGCGCGCCAGATTTTGACCAAAGGATAAAAGATGACGCCGCACAATCATGCCAATCCCGGCGATTATGCCGAAGCGGTGCTGCTGCCCGGCGACCCGCTGCGTGCCAAATGGATCGCCGAGACGTTTCTCGAAGACGCAAAACTCGTCAATTCGGTGCGCAATTGCCTGGGCTTTACCGGCACCTGGAACGGCAAGCCCGTTTCCGTGCAGGCGACCGGCATGGGCCAGCCTTCGACAGCGATTTATGTGCATGAGCTTTTGAACACCTATGGCGTCAAGACCATGATCCGCGTGGGCACATGCGGCGGGCTCAACACCAAGGTGAAAGTGCGCGACGTGGTGATCGGGGCCTCGGCGGCCACCGATTCAACGATCGTTACGGGCGCGTTCGGAAACTACAATTATGCCCCCGCCGCCGATTTTTCCCTGCTGCGGGCCGCTGACGACGCGGCGCGCGCCAAGGGCAAGACAGTGCATGTGGGCGGGATCGTCTCCTCCGACATCTTCTATCACCCCTCGGGGCTCGAGGCTTACAGCAAGCTGATCGAGCATGGCGTGCTGGGCGTCGAGATGGAAGCGGCAACGCTTTATACGCTCGCCGCCCGGTTCGGGGCGAAAGCGCTGACCATCTGCACGATGACCGATTGCCTGATCACCGGCGATGAGATCGACGCAGAGGCAAGGCAGACGTCGCTGAGCGATATGGTGGAGATTGCGCTGGACGTGGCGGTGGGGGTTTAGACAAAGGAAAGCCCCCTCACCGCCCTGCCGGGCACCCTCTCCCCGCAGGGGCGAGGGTTAAGATGGGGCGCCCCATGTTCATCGCTGCAGCGTGAGTGATACTGGACGAGCAGAGCGAGGACCCCGGCGATCGTTCGCCGCGCCGTCGCAGGCGCAGCGGAGGGCATAGCGCGGTTTCAGCGCGTCATGCCCGCAGCGGTGCGCGCCGTGAGACAGAAGATCAGTGCCTGAAATGGCGCATGCCGGTGAACACCATGGCCAGACCCGCCTTGTCGGCGGCGGCGATGACCTCTTCGTCGCGCACCGAACCGCCCGGCTGGATGACGGCGGTGGCGCCCGCTTCGACAAGCGCTTCGAGCCCGTCGGCGAAGGGGAAGAAGGCATCGGACGCAACGACCGAGCCTTCTGTCAAGGCGCCCTTTTCCTTGGCGGCCTTGGCGGCATCCTTTGATTTCTTGTGCGCGATGCGGGCCGAATCGACGCGGGACATCTGCCCGGCCCCGATCCCGACCGTGGCGCCGTCCTTGACATAGACGATGGCGTTGGACTTGACGTGCTTGGCGACCTTGGCCGCGACCAGCAGATCGGCCATTTCGGCTTCGGTCGGCGCGCGCTTGGTGACGATTTTGAGTTCGCAATCGTCAGCGTTCTGGTTGTCGCGGGTCTGAACCAGAAGGCCCCCGGCGACGGAGCGGACGGTGAGCCCTTCGGCCTTGGCATCGGGCAGGCTGTCGGTGACCAGCAGGCGCAGGTTTTTCTTGGATTCGATGATCGAGATGGCGTCGTCGGTGGCGCCGGGGGCGATGATCACTTCGGTGAAGAGTTTGACGATCTCGATCGCGGCCGCCTCGTCGAGCGGACGGTTGAGCGCCACGATGCCGCCAAAGGCCGAGACCGGATCGCATTTGAGCGCCGCCTGATAGGCTTCGACAAGCGTTCTGCCCTGCCCCACACCGCACGGATTGGCGTGCTTGATGATGGCGACGGCGGCGGCGTGCTCGGGATCGAATTCAGCGACCAGCTCGAACGCGGCGTCGGTATCGTTGATGTTGTTGAACGAGAGCTGCTTGCCCTGGATCTGGGTGGCGGTGGCAACGCCGGGGCGGTTGGAGCCATCGGCATAGAACGCCGCCCATTGGTGCGGGTTTTCCCCATAGCGCATCACTTCGCGCAATTTACCCGAAAAGCACCGCCAGGTGAGATCGGGCAGATCGAGGGTTCTGGCGAACCAGTTGGAAACCCCCGCATCGTATGCCGCGGTGCGCGCATAGGCCTTGGCGGCATATTTCTGGCGCGCGTCATAGGCGACTTCACCGCGCTCCTTGAGGGCAGCCAGCACGTCGCGGTAGTCGTCGGGGTCGACGATGACCGTGACATCGCCATGGTTCTTGGCGGCCGCACGGATCATGGCGGGGCCGCCGATGTCGATGTTTTCGATAACTTCGTCATAATCGCCGCCCTTGGCGACGGTCTGGGCGAAAGGATAAAGGTTCACGACCAAAAGATCGATGGGCGAGATGTCATGAATGCGCATGGCCGATTTGTGCGCGTCGTTGCCGCGGATGCCCAGAAGACCCCCATGCACCTTGGGGTGGAGCGTCTTGACCCGCCCGTCCATGATTTCGGGAAATCCGGTCACCTCGGAAATGTCGATCACCGGCAGCCCTGCCTCGGCGAGCGCCTTGCGGGTGCCGCCGGTCGAAACGATCTCAACGCCGAGCGCCACCAGCGAGGTTGCAAATTCGATGATACCGGTCTTGTCGGAGACCGAGAGCAGCGCCCGTTTGACCTTGGTTGCACAAGCATGAGCCATGGGAAGTCCTGCGCTTTTTTGTTGAGAGGGGAAAGATGGGCGCGGGCCTATCACGGTTTTCCCCAAACGGGAATAGGCCCCGGCACTAGCTCTGCCGCGTGAAAACCCAGGCAATGTCGGTATCGGAGCGGGCCGGGCCGTGCAGGACAATCTGTCGCGTGCGGTTGAGCCCGAAATAGGCCGAATGGCGCACGCTGTCGTCGATATCGGCTTCGGCCCCTTCCCACAGGAACGCCCAGACCTCGCCATTGCGATAGGTGAGCCGGAAAAACGCTTCCCCACTCGAGCGCTCCAACGCCACGCCGGGGGCGAGATGGAAGCGGATGGTGAAGGCGCCCTGCTGGCGGGAGCGGTTCCCCGCCGCAACGAACCGGTCCTGCCCCACAAGCGTCTGACCGCCGCCCATCAGGGTGAGGCGCCGGACGATATCGAGCCCGTAGCGGTCACGATAGGCGCCGGTTTTCAACTCCAGGGTGTTTTCGGCCTCGTCAAGCGACATCAGCGGCTCCGGGCCGCGCCGGCGCAGGGCGTTGCCCGCCATCGACCCGCCCCCGATCCGCGCGCTCGACATGTCGTCGATGGTCGGCGCGCTGTGGGCGGATGTGTGGCGGAACAGATTGCCGCTGTCGGACAAGCCGGCCGGTGCCGGGCCGCAATTGCCCACCACCAGCGTCGAACCGGACGCATATTCGAAACTGAGGCCCCCCGCATGGGCATCGCGGGCGAAAGGAAGCGGCGGGACCAGCCCGCAATCGGCAATCAGCTTGCCCGGACCGTCCACAAGAATGCCATAGCCGCCGCACAGGCTCGAGCCCGAACTGCGCACGCCCGATTGGGCGGTGATGGCAAGGACCAGCTCGACCGGCACCTGGCCGCAGCCATTGGCATAGACCGGCTCGCGCGTGCCCAGCACCAGCTTTTCGAGCGCCCGGTGCATGGCTTCGATCCGCAGCCCGATGGCAGCCGACATGTGGCCGTGCCGCTGACCGAGGGCCTGATTGACCGGGATGATCTCGGACAGGATCTGAATCTGGGTGAAGGGATTGCGGTTTTTCACCAGCCCGTCATCGCCAAGCACGGTTGCAAGTAGAGCCCCAAGCCCGTCCACATGGGCGACAAGATCCTTTGGCTCCTCGCTTTCGCTCAATGCAGCCCCGACCAGCGCGATTTCCACCATCAGCCGCGTGACCGGCCCGTAAACCAGCGGCGCGCGCACCTTGAGCGATTGCACCTGGATCGAAAGCGAGCGCAGGATCGCCCGGGACTGATCTGGCGTTGCGCCGTCAAACAGCAGCGAGAGCGATTTGAGCCAGTTGAGCACCCGCCGCGCCGTGATGAACAGATCCCAGGCCTCGGCCTCGAACGCGCCGAACCGGGCGATCCAGTCGAGCACCAGCGTGCGGGCAAAGGCCCGCTGGCCGGGGTCGGTGACAGCGGAAAAATGGCGCAGCCAGCCAAAGCCGTGCAGATCGGCAAACCAGTCGTCGAAATCGCTTTCGACGGCAAACGGCGAGGTGCCGCCGGTTTCCACCATGCGGCCCGAGAGCAGATATTTGCCCTCCATCATCTCGACAATGGTCTGGGAGTCGGCCGGCCGGAATTCGGCCAGGCGGGGAACGAAACGGATTTCGCCCGCTCCCGACCACGTCCAGGAAAACAGGGGATTGGTCACGCACCGGTCGGCAATACCCATGCCGCCGCGCTTGAGACCGAAACGCAAAACTTCAAACACGCCCATACCCGAACCCTACTCCCGGGCCAGATTGTACCATCAACTTTGCGTTAACCACAGGGCTCGAGCCGCACTTTGCCGCCATTTCAGACCGGCTTTCTGATGAAGCGGGCGATGAAAAAGCCATCGAGTGCGCCGGCAACCCGTTGGGCAGCGCCATGGCCGGCGTGAGCCGCACAGCGCCCTGGGGCGTAAGGGGCGTATCCCAGCCGTCAAGTTCGCTGGTAGCGATCGCAGACGGCTCAAGTTCGGGCAAGCTCGATTGCACCCAGGCCAGTTGATCTTCACCCTCGCCGGGCTCGAGCGAGCACACGCAATAGATGAGCCGCCCGCCCGGCTTGAGAAGCGCGGTGGCGTGGGCCAGCATTTTGCGCTGCAAAGCCACGCGCTCGGCAATGCCCTGGGCGTTGCGGTGCAACAGCACCTCGGGGTGACGGCGGAACGTGCCCGTGGCCGAACAGGGAGCATCGAGCAATACGGCATCGAAAACCGGCCCCGGCGCGTAATCGAGAGCGTCGGCGACAACGATCTCCGCGTTCAGCTCGAGGCGGTCGAGATTGGCCCGGACGCGCGCCATGCGGTCGGCCGAAATATCGAGCGCGGTAACCCTGGCCCCTGCGGAGGCCAATTGAGCGGTCTTGCCGCCCGGCGCGGCGCAGAGATCGAGAATGGCTTCGCCGGCGCCAGCCTTCAAAAGCCGGGCGGGCAAAGCGGCGGAAACATCCTGCACCCACCATTTTCCCTC
>NZ_CAXAXY010000013.1:0-45639 GCF_963972885.1 uncultured Pelagibacterium sp.
CGGGCCCGCGTATAGGGCGGAATTTTCTTGAGTTCGAATTCTTCGAACCGGATCGCGCCGCCCGAAATCGGATGTGTTCCCGTGATCGCGCGCAACAGCGAGGATTTTCCAACCCCGTTGCGCCCCAGGACAGAGGTGATCTTGTTGGGCTGGGCGGTGATCGAAACTGTCTTGAGCGCCTGCGCGGCGCCATAATGCAGATCGACATCGGTAACGGTCAGTGTCGTCATTTCAGCGTCCCAGGTAGCGTTCGATGACCAGCGGATCGGCCGAGACATGTTCGAGCGAACCCTGCGCAAGCACGGAGCCTTCGGCAAGACACGTCACCCTGCAGTCGAGATCGCGCACAAAGCTCATGTCGTGTTCCACCACCACCACAGAGTGATGTTTGGAAATCGACTTCAGCAATTTCGAGGTTTCCTCGGTTTCCGAGTCGGTCATGCCGGCCACCGGCTCATCGACCAGCAGCAGCTTGGGATCCTGGGCGAGCAGCATGCCGATCTCAAGCCACTGTTTTTGACCGTGAGAAAGGTTGGCAGCGTATTCATCCTTCCGGTGAGTGAGCCGCACAGTGTCCAGTATCTCCGCTATATGGTTCGTGTCCGTCGCATCGCGAGTGTAGAGCCAGGACGAAAACACCCCGCGCGGCTTTTTGAGTGCCAGTTCGATATTGTCCCAGACCGTATGGCTCTCAAACACCGTCGGCTTCTGAAATTTGCGTCCGATCCCCAGATTGGCGATTTCGGTTTCATCCTTTTTGGTTAGGTCAACCGATCCCTCGAAAAACACTTCCCCGGTATCGGGGCGCGTCTTGCCGGTAATTATGTCCATCATCGTCGTCTTGCCCGCACCATTGGGGCCGATAATGGCCTGCAAATCGTCGCGCTTGACGAGCAGCGAGAGCGAGTTGAGCGCCTTGAACCCGTCAAAGGAAACGGTGACGCCGTCGAGATAAAGGAGCGATCCTTCGCGCAGTGTATCAACCATTTGCTTACTCCGCCGGAGAGGGTCTTGCGCCGTGGGGCGTCTGGTCGTGTTCATGGCTTTCGACAGGTGCATCGTCCAATACCGGTCCCGGTGCGGGCCCGGCGCCTTTTTCGAAAGTATCGGAGGCACGGCGCTGCTTGAGTGCCGTCCAGACCGATGTGCAGATCCCCACGATCCCCTTTGGCATGAACAGCGTCACGAACACGAACATGCCGCCCAGGATAAACAGCCACAAATCGGCGAACGTGCCGGTGAAGTAGGACTTTGCGGCATTGACGATCACCGCGCCGATGATCGGTCCGACAAGCGTCCCGCGCCCGCCCACAGCCGTCCAGATCACCACTTCGATGGAGTTGGCCGGTGCAAATTCTCCAGGATTGATGATCCCCACCTGCGGCACATAGAGGGCCCCGGCAAGCCCGGCCATCACCGCCGAGACGGTAAAGGCGAAGAGTTTGACGTTTTCCACCCGGTACCCGATGAACCGCGTCCGGCTTTCCGCATCGCGCACCGCAACCATGACCTTGCCGAGCTTTGAGCGAACAATCAGCGAGCACAGGGTAAAGCACAGCGCCAGAAGGATCGCAGAGGCAGCGAAAAGGCTGGCGCGCGTGCCGGCCGCCGAGATCGGCGCGCCCAGTATTTCGCGGAAGTCGGTGAGCCCGTTGTTGCCGCCAAATCCCATGTCGTTGCGGAAAAACGCCAGCATCAACGCGTAGGTCAGTGCCTGGGTGATGATCGAAAGATAGACCCCCGTCACCCGGCTGCGAAACGCGAACCAGCCAAAGACGAACCCCAAAAGTCCCGGCACGAACGCCATCATGACAAGGGCGAACCAGAACATATCGAACCCCTGCCAGTACCAGGGCAACTCGGAATAGTTCAGAAACACCATGAAGTCGGGCAGCACAGGATTGCCATAGACACCCCGGTCGCCGATCTGGCGCATCAGGTACATGCCCATGGCATAGCCGCCCAGCCCAAAGAATGCACCGTGTCCGAGCGAAAGAATGCCGCAATAGCCCCAGACCAGATCGAGCGCCAGCGCGAGCGTTGCATAGGTCAGGTATTTGCCCATCAAGGGCACGAGATAATTGGGTACCCGCAAGGGATGACCGGTCTGGAGCATCAGGTTGGAAAGGGGAACTGCGATGGCTACGACCAGCAATATGGCGACCACCCAGACGGCCTTCGCTCCGAGCTTTTCAAAGATCTTGCCGGTTATCATGGCGCGGTCCTTCGCTGGGCAAGCCGGCCGGTGTCGTCGCGACCATCCTTTTGTTCTGTGACGGGCCGCGCCATCGTGCCAAGAGCGCGAAAAATAGCGGTATCCACGGTCAGCCTCATGCCTCCACCGCCCTTCCCTTGAGCGCGAACAGGCCCCGTGGGCGGCGCTGGATGAACAGGATGATAAGAACAAGGATCAGGATCTTGGCCAGCACCGCTCCGGCATAGGGCTCAAGGAATTTGTTGGCGATGCCCAACGTCAGAGCGCCGACCAGTGTCCCCCACAGATTGCCGACCCCGCCGAACACAACAACCATGAAACTGTCGATGATGTAGCCCTGTCCGAGATTGGGCGAGACGTTGTCGATCTGGCTCAACGCGACCCCGGCCAACCCCGCAACCCCCGAGCCGAGCCCGAATGTCATGGCGTCCACCCATGGGGTTCGAATGCCCATGGCCGATGCCATGCGACGGTTCTGGGTCACCGCCCGCATCTGCAGACCGAGCGGGGTTCGATTGAGGACCAACAGCAGCAAGGAAAACACAACGATCGCAAACACCACGATCCACATGCGGTTCCAGGTGATTGCCAGCCCCCCCAGCTCGAACGCCCCCGACATCCAGGAGGGATTGCCCACGTCGCGGTTTGTAGCGCCGAAAATCGTGCGCACGCTCTGCTGGATGATCAGTGAAAGCCCCCATGTGGCCAGAAGCGTTTCCAGCGGTCGGCCATAGAGCCAGCGGATAACGCCACGCTCAATGGCGATGCCGATCATCGCCGTGACCAGGAAGGCCATCGGTATGGCGATGGCGAGCGAATAGTCGAACAGGCCCGGGCTGGTCGTACGAATGATTTCCTGGATGACGAAGGTGACATAGGCCCCCAGCATGACCATCTCGCCATGCGCCATATTGATGACCCCCATCACCCCGAACGTAATGGCAAGTCCGATCGCGGCCAGAAGCAGCACTGAGCCGAGCGAGATGCCATACCAGACGTTCTGGCCAACGCCCCACAGCGCCAACGCCTGATTGATCTGGGCCATGCCCGCCTCGATGGCTGGCCGCTGGTCATCGCTGGCGCCAGCGAGGCTGGAATTGAGAATGGCCAGGGCCTGCCGATCGCCGCGGGCCGAAATGACCGCAACGGCATCAGCGATCTCTTCCTCGCTGGCGTCGGTGTTGAGCATGGCGGCGGCCCGTGCCTGCTCCATGACTCTGAGAACCGAAGAGTCGGTTTCCTGGGCAATCGCCTCGTCCAGCATCGGAATGGCGTCGGGCTCGGCCGTGGAAAACATTTCCCGCGCTGCGGCCAGTCTGGCGCCGGGATTGTCGCTCATCAGCGTCAGGCTGCCCACGGCGGCCGCAATATCGCGGCGCAGGGAATTGTTGATCCGGATGACGCTCATTTCTCCCGTCGTATCGAGATCGGCCGCCTCGCCGGTCAGGGCGTCGGCGTAGGCATTGCGCCCTGTTTCGATGAAGATGCCGCCGGTGTCGGATTCGTAGAGTTCGCCCTCGCCAAGTGCTTGCAGGATCGGCAGCGCCGCGTCCTCGCCGCTGGCGACAAGCGCCGCAACGGCATCTTCGAGTTCGCCGAGGCTGGCGTCATACATCGTGGGCAAGATTTCGGAAACGCCTTGGGCCCGCGCGCTACCAGCCGCAAGAACGGCGAGCGCGAGAAAAACCATTAGAGAAAGATATCTGGTGAGCCGATTGAGACTGCGCATGATCGCGATCCCCTTTCACAATCGAGCCGGTCGGAAGGATTTCTGGTCAATGTTGACAGCAGAGCCGGGGGCGGGACGACCCGTCCCCGGCAAACGCGAAATGTTCGGCCTATTCGGCTGAGCCGCCGCCGCAGGTTTCGGTTTCGGTGTTGTAGTTGCCGCACATGATCGGGTCGGTCCAATCGGCTTCGAGCATTGCGGACTCGGGCAGATAGTCGGACCAGGCATCGCCCGGCACCAGATCGTCGGTTTCAGAGACCACGAAGAACTGGCCGTCATCCTGAATTTCACCGATCAGCACCGGCTTGGTGATGTGGTGGTTGGGCAGCATCTCGGCCATGCCACCGGTCAGGTTCGGCGTTTCCAGCCCGACAATCGCTTCGATCACCGCGTCGGCATCGGTGGTTCCTGCCGCCTCGACGGCATCGACCCAGAGATTGAAGCCGATGTAATGGGCCTCCATCGGGTCGTTGGTCACACGATCTTCCGAGCCGATGAAGTCCTGCCATGAGGCAATGAATTCTTCGTTCTCGGGCGTTTCAACGCTCATGAAGTAGTTCCAGGCGGCAAGGTGGCCCACAAGCGGTGCGGTGTCGAATCCCGAAAGCTCTTCTTCGCCCACCGAGAACGCGACGACCGGAATGTCTTCGGCTGCGACGCCCTGATTGGCCAGCTCGCGGTAGAACGGCACATTGGCATCGCCATTGATGGTCGAGACCACTGCTGTCTTCATGCCTTCCGAGCCGAAGGCCACGATGTCGGATACGATCGTCTGCCAGTCCGAATGCCCGAACGGGGTATAGTTGATCATGATGTCTTCCGAAGCCACACCGCTATCGAGAAGATACTGCTCGAGGATTTTGTTGGTGGTCTGGGGATAGACATAGTCTGTGCCGGCCAGCACCCAGCGCTCGACGCCTTCTTCGTTCATCAGATAATCGACAGCGGGAATCGCTTGCTGGTTGGGCGAGGCGCCGGTGTAAAACACATTGCGCTGGGATTCTTCGCCTTCGTACTGGACCGGATAGAACAGCAGCGAGTTCAGCTCTTCAAATACCGGAAGCACCGATTTGCGGCACACCGATGTCCAGCAGCCAAAGACCGCGTCGACTTCGTCGACTTCGATCAGCCGGCGCGCCAATTCCGCAGCGAGCGGCCAATCCGAAGCGATATCCACGACAACGGGTTCGAGCTGGCGGCCCATCACGCCACCGGCCTCATTCTGTTGCTCGATGAGCATCAGCATGACGTCTTTGAGCGTGGTTTCCGAAATCGCCATCGTGCCCGACAGCGAATGCAGAATCCCGACCTTGATCGGCCCCTCGTCCTGCGCAATGGCCGGCGCCATCGGCAGGCTCATGCCACCGGCCAGAACCGTGGCAAGCAAAGCGCGCGATGCGCTGAATTTCTTCATGGTGATGTCCCTCAGTTTGGTTCCCCAAGGCGTCATTGACTGACGCCCTTGCCGGACTTTGGGACACTTCGTTGAGCTGACCCTATACGTCGATTGACGTAATCAGGAAGCCATTGCAGGAGCCAACTCTTGCGCCGGGGCATGAAAAGCCGCGTGATTCCAATGCAATCCATGCTATGGAGAGGTTGGAAAATTTTTGTGCAGCCAAATAAAATGGCTAAAAACTAGACGATTCATGGCGCGACAAAGAATCATCCCCATCCGGCGCGAATACAACCGCTGGGTGGCCAACGAAACGCTGGAAGACTACGCCCTGCGCTTCACCGCCAAGTCGGCGCGGCGCTTTTCCAACGACCGCATTTCCCAGACTGCAATCGGTGCAATTTCGTTTCTGGCGCTCGAAGCCATCGGTGGCGCCATCACTCTGAGCTATGGCACGACCAACGCGATGATCGCCATCGCGGTCGCCTCCATAGCGATCCTGTTTGTGGGAGTGCCCATTGCCCGCTATGCGGCGCGCCATGGCGTCGATGTGGATCTTTTGACCCGCGGGGCCAGCTTTGGCTACATCGGGTCGACCATCACCTCGCTGATCTATGCGGGCTTCACCTTCATTCTCTTTGCCATTGAAGCATCGATCATGTCGAGCGCCCTGCAACTGGCCTTCGGCATTCCGCTGTGGCTCGGCCATATCATTTCGGCGATCGTTGTGATCCCGCTGGTCACCCATGGGATCACCATGATCTCGCGCTTCCAGATTCTGACCCAGCCGGTCTGGATCGTCCTCAACATACTGCCGTTCTTTTTCATAGCCTTCATGGATTGGGAAAAGTTCGATCTCTGGCGCGCCTTTACCGGACTGGACCAGCCGCCGGGCGAACCGGGCTCAATCGCGCCCTTCGAAGTCGCCAAATTCGGTGCCGCATCGGCCGTCATTCTGGCGCTGATGACCCAGATCGGTGAGCAGGTGGACTTTCTGCGCTTCCTGCCGGCGGAAAAAATGCCCAAATGGCGGCACAAACTGGGGGTGTTTCTTGCCGGCGCGGGCTGGGTGGTGGTTGGCGCACCCAAGCTCTTGGCGGGTTCTTTTCTTGCCTTTCTCGCACTTTCGGCCGGCGTTTCGCCCGAACACGCTTCCGAGCCGGGCTACATGTTTGCCATCGCCTTTGGCTACATGATCCCCAACGAGTTTCTGGCACTGATGCTCATGGCCGTATTCGTGGTCATAAGCCAGCTCAAGATCAACGTAATGAACGCCTATGCGGGCTCGCTCGCCTGGTCCAATTTCTTTTCCCGGCTCACCCATTCCCATCCGGGCCGCGTCGTCTGGCTGATGTTCAATGTGTCCATCGCGCTGCTGTTGATGGAGTTGGGCATCTACCGGCTTCTCGAAGAAACGCTTGGCATCTTTTCGATTGTTGCCATGGCCTGGCTGTGCTCGATTTCCGCCGATCTGTTCATCAACAAGCCACTGGGATTGGCCCCGCCGGGGATCGAGTTCAAACGTGCCCACCTCTATGACGTCAATCCCGTCGGTGTCGGCTCGATGTTTCTCTCGGCCACCATTGCACTGGCCGCCCATTTCGGAGCCTTCGGCACCATGGCAGCGGCCTTGTCTCCCTACATCGCGCTGGTTGTGTGCTTTGTCGCATCCCCCACTCTCGCCTGGGCCACCAAGGGCAAATATTATCTGGCCCGCAAGCCTCGCCGCCAATGGCAAAAGCTTAAAACGCTCACCTGCTCGATCTGCGAACACCCTTTCGAGCCCGAGGACATGGCCTGGTGTCCGGCCTACGCCGCTCCGATCTGTTCGCTGTGCTGCTCTCTCGATGCGCGCTGCCATGACATGTGTAAGCCACACGCCCATTTCCGTGCCCAGACTCAGGCCGTGGCCGCCACAATATTGCCCGGCTGGGTCGTGGAAAAGCTCCAGTCCCGTCTGGGGCGATACGCGATCGCGACGCTGGTTGCCGTATCGATGCTCGGCGGCGCGCTGGCGCTCATCTATGGACTGGCCGCCCAATACGCGCCCGAAACCGCCGATGTCGTGGGCGGAACGCTGCTCGTGGTCTTTTTCGTTTTCTCGGTGACAGCAGGGATCATGACCTGGTTCCTGGTGCTTGCCCATGACAGCCGCCTCGTTGCCGAGGAGGAAAGCACGCGCCAGAACACCTTGTTGCTCAAGGAAATCGATGCGCACTCGAAAACCGACGCCGAACTGCAGCGCGCCAAGGAAAAGGCCGAAGCAGCAAACAACGCAAAGTCCCGTTACGTCGTTGGATTGAGCCATGAACTGCGCACCCCGCTCAACGCGGTTATGGGCTATGCCCAAATCCTCGAGCGTGATCGCGAGATTCCCGTCAATCGACGCGGCTCGGTCGAAACCATCCGCCGCAGCGCCGAGCATCTGTCGGGATTGATCGACGGGTTGCTCGACATCTCGCGTATCGAGGCGGGGCGGCTCCAGGTCTATTCCAACGAGATCAATATCGAGGACTTCCTCGACCAGCTCGTGGAGATGTTCCGGCCGCAGGCGGAGGCCAAGGGACTCGCGTTCAACCATGTGCGCTCGCCCATGCTGCCCCAGTATGTGCGAACCGACGAAAAGCGCTTGCGTCAGATACTGGTCAATCTCTTGTCCAATGCCATCAAGTTCACGTCCGAAGGCACGATCACATTCGAAATCGGATATCGCTCCCAGGTCGCGACCTTTACCGTCGCGGACACGGGAAGCGGCATTTCCGAAGACGATCTGCAGCATATTTTCGAGCCCTTCGTGCGCGGCGAGGCCGAGCGCTCCCGCTTTGCCCCTGGTCTCGGGCTGGGGTTGACCATCACCAGGCTGCTGACCGAAACCCTCGGCGGTGAAATCACCGTCTCCAGCGCGCTCGGTTCAGGCACCCGGTTTCAGGCACGGCTGATGCTTGCCCGCGTCGAGCGCCTCGCCAAGGCAGGTGCGGACCGGCGCCGGGTGACGGGCTATAGGGGTGAACGCCGCACCATCATGGTGGTTGATGACAATGCCGAGCATCGTGACGTGATGGACCAATTGCTGACGCCGCTCGGCTTTACGGTCCTGACCGCTGTCGATGGCCCCGATTGCCTCTCTCGTCTCGACGCGGTTCGCCCGGACCTCTATTTCCTCGATATCCGCATGCCGGGCATGAGCGGGTGGGCGCTGGCCGCGGCCTTGAGGCAGAGGGCCGTCAGTGCGCCAATCGTTCTGCTTTCGGCCAATATCGGAGATGGCGCCGGCCCGACGGGCGGGGATGCCGGCCACACCGACACACTGGCCAAACCTGTCGATCTCTATCAGCTGCTCGACAAACTCGGCGCCCACCTCAAGCTCGATTGGGAGTACGCCAACCCTGGCCCTGCAGCGGAGGTCCGGCCCAAAAAAATGCGCTCTCCGGGCAGCGAGCACCTGCGCGACCTTGCCGGCCTGGGACAGATCGGGCATGTGCGGGGCATTGATGCCAAGCTTGGCGAACTGGCCGGCGACCCCGAAAATCTCCCGCTGGTCCAAGCCCTGCGGCGGCATATGGAGGTGTTCGATTTTGACGGCTATGCCGAGCTTCTGGAACGGATGAGCCATGAGCCCGATTGAGCGCGAAAACGATATCGTGCTTCTGGTCGATGACTCCCCGGAGTCGCTGGGGTTCCTGACTGCGGCGCTCGAGGATGCCGGCCTGACCGTGCTCGTTGCGCGGTCAGGAGAAATGGCGCTCGGTATTGCCGATCGGGTGACGCCGGACGTGGTGCTCATGGACGCGGTCATGCCGGGCCTTGACGGCTTTGAAACGTGTCGCCGGCTCAAAACTGTGCCTGCCCTCGGCCACATCCCGATCATCTTCATGACTGGTTTGACCGAGACCGAGCATATCGTCCATGCCCTCGATAGCGGTGGGGTCGATTATCTCTCAAAGCCCATAAACGTCGATGAATTGAGGGCTCGCATCCGCGTCCATCTGGCCAATGCCCGACGCGCGCAAAGCGCACACATTGCGCTTGATGCCGCCGGGCGCCACCTTGTGGCCTTTGCCGCCGAGGGGCCGCTGCTCTGGTCGACGCCGCAGGCCAGCCGCCTCTTGACGCGCTCGGGCATTGATGCCGAACAGGAGGGCCCCATGTCGGAGCGCTTTCTGGAGTGGTTGAAGAGCGCCGGTGGTTCCCCCGATGCCGGCGGGGGCTTTGATGTCGCTGCTGCCGGTTCGCCCGGTTTGCAGTTATCGTTTCTGGGTCTTGTTGCCGGCGAAGAATATCTGTTCCGTCTGTCGAGCGCCCGGACGGAAGGCACCGAGGATGCCCTGCGCCAGGCTTTTGGATTGACTCAGCGCGAAAGCGAAGTGCTGCTCTGGATTGCCCGCGGCAAGTCAAACAAGGACATCGGCGATATTCTCGGGCTCAGCCCCCGGACCGTAAACAAGCATCTCGAACAGGTTTACACCAAACTCGGCGTTGAGAACCGAGCTTCGGCCGCGATCAAGGCCGTGCAAGCGCTTCAGGTTGTTGCGGAATTCTAGAAGCGATTGCGCAGCCGGTAGGTGATTAAAAACTGACCGCAACGATTATGGTTGCTCCTGCGATATGCACATTTTTCGGGCATTTGTTAAATGACAAACCCGTCATAGTGCGCTAAGACAATTGCGCCGGATATCCTCCGGCAGAGGTTGTTTGCACCACAATCTCAGCGCCCCGTACGTTCGCGAGGCGTACGGGGCATTATCAAAACCGTGCGCGCACCCAGATAAATGGCAACAGAGTTGACCGCCTTGGGCGGTACGGTCACGGTTCTGGCCAGTGATTCGATGCGCAAGGACCGCCATGACCGCTCTTGCCGAGTTTGCAATGCTCGCCCATGGGTGGCGGCGCATCCTGATGCTGGTCCTCGCAGGTGCGTTGGCAGGGCTGTCGGCACCTCCGATCTTTTTTCTTGTTGCTCTGTTTGTCACAATGCCGGTGCTGGTCTGGGCCCTTGATGGTGCGGAACGCAAGCGCTCGATCCGTTCCATGGTGGTGGGTCCTGCATTTCGCATCGGGCTTGCCTTCGGCTTTGGCTATTTCCTCGTCGCCCTGCACTGGATCGGCGCAGCGTTCTTTGTCGACGGCGGGTGGCTCCTTGTCGTCATGCCGTTTGCCGTGGCCGGGCTTGCTCTGCTGCTTGCGGTCTTCTGGGGGCTGGGCACGGCCCTGGCGCATTTCTTCTGGTCGGCCGGGCCTGGACGGATATTTGCCCTTGCTACGGCGCTGACCCTGGCCGAACTGGCGCGCGGCTATCTTTTCACCGGCTTTCCTTTCGATCTCTTGGGTTACGCGCTGACCGCCAACCTCGAAATGATGCAGGCAACCAGCCTTGTCGGTGTTTACGGGCTGACATTTGTGGCCGTCCTTATTTCAGCCACCCCGGCGCTGGTGTGGCCGGCCGCGGAGCGTTCGCTGATTGCCCGCATCCTTCCCTTGTTCGCCGCGTTCGGGTTGCTCGCCGGCCAGATCGCCTGGGGCAATTTTCGACTCAATGAGACGCAGACCGAGCCCTTCGAGGACGTCGTTCTGCGAATCGTCCAGCCGGTCATCCCCCAAGACGTCAAATGGCAGACCTTTGCGCGCGAGGAGACAGTTAGCCGCCTGCTCGATTTGTCCACCATGCAGACCAATCCTGACGATCAGGCACTTGGCGACGTCACACATCTGGTCTGGCCCGAGGCCGCCATTCCCTTCTTTTTGTCCGATGAACCCGAGCTGCTCGCCCGAATCGCCCGCATCCTGCCCGACGACATCTGGCTTCTGACCGGCGCGCCCCGCCAGCCCTATGGGGCCAATGGTGAGATCGTGCCTGGCGCCAAGCCATTCAATTCGGTGCTGGCCTTCAACGGGGAGGGCGAGGTCGTCACCTCCTACGACAAGACCCATCTCGTTCCGTTCGGCGAATATTTGCCGTTTGGCGACTTTTTGCGTCAGTTCGGCATCACCCAGCTGGCCGAAGGGTCGCAGGGTTGGGCCGCCGGCGCCGAGCGCAGATTGTTTCACCTGCCTGGCTCGCCCGCCATCCTGCCGCTCATTTGCTACGAGATCGTGTTTCCCGGCAGTCTTGGTGCATCGGTCGATGAAGCGGGCTTCATCCTTGTCGTCACCAATGACGCATGGTTCGATGGATCAATGGGGCTGGCCCAGCATTTTCACCATGCACGGGTCAGGGCGGTCGAAGAGGGAAAGTCGGTGGTTCGGGCGGCAAATTCCGGCATTTCGGCCATTGTCGACCCCATGGGGCGCATCGACGCAATGATGGCAGAAGGTATGGTGGGTGCCATCAAGGGCACGCCCGCTCAACCGCTGTCTCCGACTTTTTTTGCCCAATATCGCCATTGGCCACTGGTCGGCATGCTGATTTTGGGGGTGCTGTTGTCCTTGCCGGGCCGGCGCCGCCGCCTCAGGCGTCTCGACTGACCCTGTCCATATAAAGCTTTCTTTATATGGCCCTTGCTTTCTGCGTCCCAACCTGCGAAAAGCAAGTTCGAAAGTGCCCGGGATTGAGCCTGGACACGCGCACTTCCGCGTGCGCCCTCGCCAGTTGAAATGAGGTTTAACGTGGCCAGTTCTTCTTATCTCTTCACCTCGGAATCGGTTTCCGAGGGTCATCCCGACAAGATTTGCGACCAGGTCTCCGACGCCATAGTGGACGCATTTTTCGCGCAAGATCCCTATTCGCGCGTTGCCCTTGAAACCTTGGCGACCACCAATCGCGTCGTTCTGGCGGGTGAGGTGCGCGGCCCTGCATCCATAGATGCCGGTCGTATGGAAGATATCGCGCGCGGCGTTGTCAAACGGATCGGCTACGAGCAGGAGGGGTTCAATTGGCGGACCCTTGATGTGTCGTGCCATGTGCACGAGCAGTCCGCCCACATCGCCCAGGGCGTCGATGCCTCGGGCAACAAGGATGAGGGCGCCGGCGATCAGGGCATCATGTTCGGCTTTGCTGTCAACGAGACGCCCGAGCTGATGCCGGCCCCGCTCACTTACGCTCACAAGATCCTAAAGAACATGGCGGCGGCCCGCCATTCCGGCGCCGTTTCCGAATTCGGCCCCGATGCCAAGAGCCAGGTGACCCTGAAATACGAGAACGGCAAGCCGGTCGGTGTTTCCGCCGTCGTCGTTTCGACCCAGCATATCGAGAATGTATCCCAACAGTGCGTCCGGGACCTCGTGCGCCCCTTTGTCGAAGACGTCCTGCCCAAGGGCTGGATGCCCCCTGAGGACGAATTCTACGTTAATCCCACTGGCGCTTTCGTCATCGGTGGGCCCGATGGTGACGCGGGGCTGACAGGCCGCAAGATCATCGTGGATACCTATGGCGGCGCGGCGCCTCATGGTGGCGGCGCGTTCTCGGGTAAGGATCCCACCAAGGTCGACCGCTCGGCAGCATACGCAGCCCGCTATCTGGCGAAAAATGTTGTGGCGGCGGGCCTGGCGGAAAAATGCGTCATCCAGCTCTCCTACGCCATTGGCGTGTCCAAACCGCTCTCGATCTTTGTCGATACCTACGGCACCGGCACCGTTGATGAGGACCGGTTGGGCGCAGTGCTGCAAAAGGTCATGAACCTTTCCCCGCGCGGTATCCGCGAGCATCTGGGGCTCAATAAGCCAATCTATGAACGCACGGCCGCCTATGGCCATTTCGGGCGTGAGCCGGAGGCCGATGGCGGGTTCTCATGGGAGAGAACCGATCTGGCCGAAGCGATCCGGGCCGAGCTGACCTGATCCTTGCTCGTCCGATCCATTGATTGTAAAGCGCGGCGCAACACGCCGCGCTTTTGTTTTCGATAGTGAAACCATGACGTCCAAATCCATCCCGCAGGACCCCAAAGGACCGCGCGCCTTTTTCGGACGCCGTTCGGGCAAAAAACTCCATAAGGGCCAGCAGGCGCTGTTCGAAACGCTGCTTCCCGAGCTGACTGTCGATATTTCCGCGCCTGTCGACCCCGGGACGCTGTTCCCGCAGGCAGGGCGCATTCATCTCGAAATCGGCTATGGCGGCGGCGAGCATCTCGCCCGCATGGCGCGCGAAAATCCCAAAGACGGTTTTATCGGCTGCGAGGTGTTTACCGGCGGCATCGGCAAGCTGCTGGAAACAATCGACATCGAAGGCATCGATAATATCGCGCTGTTCCCTGACGACGTCATCAAGCTTCTCGGCGTGATGCCCGCCGCCTGCATCGATTGTCTCTACGTTCTCTATCCCGATCCATGGCCCAAGCCGCGCCATCACAAGCGACGCCTGATCCAGTTCAACATGCTTGCCGAGTTCGCCCGCGTGCTCAAACCCGGCGGCACATTTCGGTTTGCCACCGACATCGAGGATTACGCCAACTGGACCTTGGCCCATATTTTAAAGACCGAAAGATTTGCATGGCCCATCGCCGAACCCGGCGCCTGGCATCTGCCCTATCCCGGCTGGCAGTCCACGCGGTACGAGCAGAAGGCCCGCCGGCAGGGACGCATGAAGAGCTTTTACTTCGAGTTCTTGCGTTCGTGACGATGCGGCGCTATATGATGCCTAACAATCTCGGAAAATGAGAGAGTGGGTGCCGACCGGCCCCGCTCTTTTTTATTACCTCAATCAGGGTAAGCATGACTGCCAATACAAAACGCTACATCCGCGAATCCGCACTCGAGGCGCGTGTTGCGGCAATCGTCGAGCCGGTGGCCCAATCGCTGGGCTATGATCTGGTTCGCGTGCGCATCAGCAATGACAATGGCTGCACGCTGCAGATCATGTGCGAGGACGAAAATGGACATTTCGCCATCACCGATTGCGAAAAGCTTCACCACGATCTCAACCCGGTACTGGATCTCGAAGATCCCATCGACCGCGAATATCACCTCGAGATATCCTCACCCGGCGTCGATCGGCCGCTGGTTCGGGCCCGCGATTTCCAGGCTTGGGTCGGACACGAAGCCAAGGTCGAGCTCGGCGAAATGATCGAGGGCCGCAAGCGCTTCCGCGGCGATATCGTCGGCGCTGACGATGACACGTTTTCGATCCGCCTGCCCGACGCACCGGTTGGAACCGATCCCGTTCATGTGCTGCCGCTGGCACTCTTGGCCGAAGCAAAGCTTTTGATGACCGACAAGCTGCTCGATGAGGCGCGCAAGCGTCAGGCAGAAAATCCCGATTACGACGAAGCCGATGAGGACGTCGAGACCATCATTGAAGAAACCGACGGCGGCGACGCCGACGAGCGAACCCAGGAGAATTGATCCAATGGCCGTTTCAGCGAACAGGTTGGAGCTTTTGCAGATCGCCGATGCCGTGGCGCGCGAAAAGTCCATCGACCGCATGATCGTCATCGAAGCTATGGAAGAGGCCATTCAGCGCGCCGCCAAGGCTCGCTACGGTGCCGAAACCGAGGTCAAGGCCGAGATCAATCCCCGCACCGGCGAATTGCGCCTGTGGCGCCTGCTCGAAATCGTCGAGCGTGTCGAAGAATATGGCCGCCAGATTTCCCTCAAGGAAGCGCTTGCCAAAAACGACGCCGCCAAACTCGGCGATTACGTGACCGAGCCGCTCCCCCCGATCGAATTCGGCCGTATCGCAGCCCAGTCGGCAAAGCAGGTCATCGTCCAGAAGGTGCGTGATGCCGAACGCGACAGGATGTACGAAGAATATGCGGACCGTGTCGGCGAAATCGTCAACGGTTCGGTCAAGCGCGTCGAATATGGCAATGTGATCGTCGATCTCGGCCGCGGTGAAGCCATTATCCGCCGCGACGAGCTGATCCCGCGTGAACAGTTCCGCTATGGCGACCGCGTCCGTGCCTACATTTATGACGTGCGCCGTGAGCAGCGCGGGCCGCAGATTTTCCTCTCGCGCACCCATCCCCAGTTCATGGCCAAGCTCTTCGCCCAGGAAGTGCCGGAAATCTACGACGGCATCATCACCATCCGCTCGATCGCCCGTGACCCGGGCTCACGCGCAAAGATCGCCGTGACCTCCTCGGATTCTTCGATCGATCCGGTCGGTGCCTGCGTGGGTATGCGCGGTTCGCGTGTTCAGGCGGTTGTCGGAGAATTGCAGGGTGAAAAGATTGATATTATCCCCTGGACGAACAATATAGCAGATCTGGTCGTATCCGCGCTCCAGCCTGCCGATGTCGCCAAGGTGGTGCTCGACGAACAGGCAGAGCGCATCGAAGTGGTGGTTCCCGACGAACAGCTTTCGCTTGCCATCGGTCGCCGTGGCCAGAACGTGCGACTGGCCAGCCAGCTGATCGGCTGGGACATCGACATCCTGACCGAGCAGGAAGAATCCGAACGCCGCCAGAAGGAATTCACCGAGCGGACGGCGCTCTTTATGAACGCGCTCGACGTGGACGAGATGGTTGCCCAGTTGCTCGCATCGGAAGGCTTCTCCTCGATCGAGGAACTGGCCTATGTCGATCTGGCGGAAATCGCCTCGATCGGCGGCTTTGACGAGGAAACGGCTGGAGAGATCCAGAACCGTGCCACCGAATTCCTCGATGCGCAGGAACGCGAGCTTGATGAGGAGCGTAAAAAGCTCGGTGTCGAGGACGCACTTTACGATATTCCGGGTCTTTCGGCAGCAATGCTGGTTGCCTTGGGCAAGGATGAAATCAAGACTGTCGAAGATTTCGCCGGCAATATTGCCGACGATCTGATCGGCTGGACCGAGCGCAAGGACGGTGAAACCAAGCGCTTCGAAGGCACGCTTTCGGCCTTCCCGTTGTCCAGGGAAGAGGCCGAGGACATGATCATGGCCGCGCGCCTCAAGGCTGGCTGGATCACTGAGGACGACCTGCCTCAGGCAGAACTCGTTGAAGGTGAAGACGGAGTCCCCGCCGAGGGCGAGGTCGCACAATAGCGACATTGCTCCTCATCGGGGCGTTTGGCAGAACAAGGACAAAAGGGCGCCGCAATTGGGCCGCGAAAAAGATGTAGAGAGGATGTGCGCGCTCACGCGGGCCGAAAAGCCCGCATCCGCGCTCATCCGCTTCGCGGTTTCCCCCGACGGGGTTCTGGCGCCCGATGTCGATGCCAAGGCCCCTGGCCGCGGCGTCTGGATCACCCTTTCTGCCCCTGCAGTGGATGAGGCGGTGCGCAAAAAGGTTTTTGCGCGGAGCCTCAAGGAAAATGTGTCCGTGCCGCCCGACCTTGCAGAACTGGTGCGGACCCGGTTAGAACAACGCCTGACAGGCACTCTGGGGTTGGCGCGCAAGGCCGGCATCCTGGTGACGGGCGCCGCCAAAGTCGCTTCGGTTCTTCAATCGGGACGGGTGGGCGCGCTGATTACCGCCAGCGATGCAGCCCCCGACGGACGCCGCAAGATGCTGCAATGGGCCCGGCGCGGCGAGGTCGCTGACAGGTTGGTCCATATTGAATCTCTCTCGTCGACCCAATTGGGTTTGGCATTGGGGCTCGAAAATGTGATACACGCTGCGCTGACTCCCGGCGCGGCAGCAAATTCGGTGATTGAACGGGCAAATCGGCTTGCCCTTTTCAACGCCACAGACAGAGAAGAAGACGGCAACATATGACCGATAAGGATAAGACCAGCGACAATTCGGGCTCGGGGAAAAAGACCCTGACCCTCAAGGGCGCGCCCAATCTTGGCGCACGGCCCGGCATGTCGCGGTCCTCACGCACCGTCGTGGTTGAAAAGCGCACCCGCCGCGTGGGTGGGCCCGGTACGGGCGCGCCTCAACAGTCGGGTGGCAATGCATCAGGTGGCGGCAGGCCTCAGCCTTCTCGTCCGGGCGGCCGCCCGCAGTCGGCGAGCCCGCGACAGAATGCAAATTCGGCCAGCCTCACCCAAAACGAGAACCAGGCCCGCGAGCGCGCCCTGCGCGAAGCGGCGGCTCGTGCCGAGGAAGATCGTGCCAAGGCCGAGGAAGAGGCCCAGCGCCACGCCGAGATCGATGCCCGCCGCAAGGCCGAGCGCGAAGAGGCCGAGCGCCGTGCGGCCGCGGTTGAAGCCGCCAAGGCCCAGGAAGCCGTCAATGACGAGCTAGACGGCATCGTGCCGGTCAAGGCCGGACAGGCCCGGCCCAAACCCGTTGCCAAGCCCAGTCCGCGCGCAGCTCAGCCCGATATGCCGCCCCCGCCGCCTCCGGGTGAAGGCGAGGATGACCGCGTGCGCCGCCGCGCTGCGCCCGGTCCAAAAGCGCTTGTCGACAAGGACGAGCTTGAACGCGCCAAGCGCAATGCCGCACCGCGTCCCAGCGCAACCCCTGCTCGCCGCGATTCCAACTCGCGTGGGCGCCTGAACGTCAATTCGGCGCTCGACGATAGCGATCGGCGCGGACCGTCTCTGGCTGCCATGCGCCGGCGCCAGAACAAGAAGATGGGTCGCAACACCAAGGTTGCCCAGCCCAAGCTGGCCCGTGAAGTCACGATCCCCGAGGCAATCACCGTGGCCGAACTGGCCAACCGCATGGCCGAGCGTGCCGTGGACGTCATCAAGCTCTTGATGGCCCAGGGCCAGATGCTCAAGATCAACGACATCATCGATGCCGACACTGCCGAACTGGTCGCCACCGAAATGGGTCATACCGTCAAGCGCGTTGCTGAAAGCGATGTTGAAGGCGGTCTGTTTGACGACGTTGGTGGTGATGACGCTGGCGATCTGGTCAACCGGCCGCCAGTCGTGACCATCATGGGCCACGTCGACCACGGCAAGACCTCGCTGCTCGATGCGATCCGTGAAGCCAATGTTGTCTCGACCGAAGCCGGTGGCATCACTCAGCACATCGGCGCCTATCAGGTCGAAAAGAACGGCCAGAAGATCACCTTCCTGGACACGCCGGGCCACGAGGCGTTCACCGCCATGCGCGCCCGCGGTGCGCAGGCTACAGATATCGCCATTCTGGTGGTGGCTGCCGACGATGGCGTGATGCCCCAGACCATTGAATCGATCAAGCACGCCAAGGCGGCGGGCGTCCCGATCATCGTGGCGATCAACAAGATCGACAAGCAGGGCGCCGATTCCACCCGCGTGCGCACCGAACTGCTTCAGCATGAAGTTTTCGTGGAATCGATGGGCGGTGAAGTGCTCGACGTGGAAGTGTCCGCGCTCAAGAAGACCAATCTCGACGGCCTGCTGGAAGCGGTGTTGCTACAGTCCGAGGTGCTCGAGCTCAAATCGCCTGAAAAGGGCGCCGCTCAGGGTCTGGTCATCGAATCCAAGCTCGACAAGGGCCGTGGTGCCGTTGCGACCGTTCTGGTGCAGCGCGGCACGCTCAGCGTTGGCGACATCGTCGTGGCCGGTAACGAATGGGCCAAGGTTCGTGCACTGATCGACGACAAGGGCGAGCAGGTGAAATCCGCCGGTCCTTCGACGCCGGTCGAAGTGCTTGGCTTCTCCGGTGTTCCCGACGCGGGCGACCGTTTCGCGGTGGTCGAAAGCGAAGCTCGCGCTCGTGAGATCACCGAATACCGCCAGCGCGTCATTCGTGAAAAGACCGCCGGTGGCGGTGCGACCTCGCTCGAGCAGATGATGAATCAGCTCAAGGCTTCGGGCATCGCCAAATTCCCGTTGCTCATCAAGGGCGACGTGCAGGGTTCGGTCGAAGCGATCGTTACTGCGCTCAACAAGCTCTCGACCGACGAAGTGTCGGCCCAGATCCTCTATTCAGGCGTGGGCGGGATCACCGAGTCCGACGTGACCCTGGCAACGGCGTCCAGTGCGGTGATCGTCGGCTTCAACGTGCGCGCCAACAAGCAGGCCGCCGAACTGGCGCAGCGTGAAGGCATCGAAGTCCGCTATTACAACATCATCTACGACCTGATCGACGACGTTAAGGGCGTGATGAGCGGGATGCTGGCGCCTGAAGTGCGGGAGACGTTCCTGGGCAATGCCGAGATCCTCGAGGTGTTCAACATCTCCAAGGTCGGCAAGGTCGCCGGCTGCCGGGTTACCGATGGCATGGTCGAGCGTGGTGCCGGCGTGCGCCTCATTCGCGACAACGTGGTTATCCACGAGGGCAAGCTCTCGACGCTCAAGCGTTTCAAGGAGGAGGTCAAGGAAGTCCAGTCCGGTCAGGAATGCGGCATGGCATTCGAAAAATACGAAGACATGCGCCCCGGCGATGTTATCGAATGCTATCGGGTCGAAAAGGTTCAGCGCACGCTTTAGGCCTGCCAGCCTAACGATTTCAAAAGGCGCTGCTCATTGGGCGGCGCCTTTTTCATGGGCGCGTATCGCGGCGAGATAGCTGCGCGATACTGGGAGCATTTCCCCTGTCGCAAGCTGGACGACCACGCGGCTGTCAACGCGCCTGACCGATGAAATTGCCTGCTTGGCGACCCAATGGCTGCGATGAATCCGAAGGCCGTCAATCCCTTCGGTTTCGGCGATCGCGTCGGAAAGGCGCATTAAGAGCAATGACTTACCCTTGTCCGTATGAACTTCCACGTAGTGATCGGCCATCGACATGTGGCTGAGCGGCCCGCGCATATGATTAGGCAGGCGGTCGAGAATTTTCGGTATCTTTGCCGCTTCCGGTGTCGTTTGATCCCTGCGCCTTTCGAGTTGGGGCTCAACCACCCCTTCCATAACACCCATCAGCGCCAGGCTGATTAAAAGGCAATAGATATAGAGTTCGAAAAGACTTAGTCCGGTGTAGCTGAGGTCGGGAAAGAACAGCCAGCTGATCATCGCGACAGCGACCGTAACGGGAATCGAGGACCCGATGCCCAGCACGGCGATGCGCGCCAAAAGCGGGCCGCCACGGGGCAGGATCAGCGCCCGGGCAAGCGCCGCCCCGATTGTGCCCGCTCCATAACTGCCCACAACGATGAGCAGCCAATAGACGATGCGCCGCGTCGGCGCCAGAAGCGCAAATGTTGAAAAGGGCCCGGTAATCCCGGCGATTACCCCCACCCCCACCATTATCCCCCACGCCAGCGGACTGGAAAAAACGCCGTGCAGTTGGCGAAGCGTGAAATGAATGGGGCTGTCGTTCACGAAGACAAATTCCTGGTTCACGTATCCGGACTTGCGGCTGTGACGCCCATTGGACACTCGGTGCACATCCGCCTCACGCCCAAACTACATGCCGGAGCCGTCCAATGGATGCAACAGCCCTTATCGCGTCGCCCCTCGCCATCCAGATTCATGCCGTTAGCGCCATAGCGGCCCTTGCCCTGGGAACCATCGTTCTGCTGATGTGTAAGGGAACAGGACTTCACAAGGCGATGGGCCGCATCTGGATCGGGTTCATGATAGTGGTCGCGCTTTCATCCTTTCTGATCGCCGAGATCAGGATGTTCGGGCCCTATAGCCTTATCCATGCCCTTTCGCTCTATACACTCCTGGGTCTGGTCCAGGCGGTGCTCGCCATCCGGCGCGGCCATGTCCGCGCCCATCGAAGCCATATGATAGCTCTTTATTCCGGTTCGCTCATTCTTGCCGGAGCGTTCACGCTCCTGCCCGGACGCCGCATGCACGCTGTGGTGTTTGCCGATGGCGGAACCACGGCTTTTCTTGCAGCGCTGGGTATCGCGGCCATTCTGGGAGCGCTCTACTACCAGCGACGGCGCGCCAAGCTATGAGATATCGCCAGCGAACAGGTTTGCATGACCCCTCATCAGGCGTGCGATCCGGTTGGCGAGCGTCCTGACGGGTGGACTGTGGCGCTCCTCATGATGCAGGATCAACCATTGATGCGACGCAAGGTCGGGAATGGGGCCTCTGATGCGCGACAGGCGCGGATCGACGTCGCCGATAAAGCAGGGCAGTACGGTGATACCCGTGCCCGCTGCCACCAGTTCACGCACCGAGTGGGCATCATTGCCGCTGACCACGATGCGATCGCCGTGATGGGCCTGCAACCAGCGCGCCGAGCCCGTCGCTGCCGCGGGGCCGGAGACCCCGACGAACAATCCATCGCGTACGCCCGCAACCAGACGTGGCGCGCAATAGAGCGCATAGGCGACCGGGGTCAGCTTGCGGCCGGCAAGGCTCTGCTCGGTCGGCGCCGAATTGCGGATTCCGATATCGGCGGCGCGGCGCCCGATATCGACCTTGTCATAGGCGGTGACAAACTCGACCCGGAAACCGTCATCGGGTGACCAGAGCTCTTCGATATGCCGGGACAGAAAATCGGTGGTCCAGCCTCCTGCCGACACCCGCACCACCCGCGCGCCGATCGCCCCGTCGCGCCAATGGGTAACCGCCCGCATTGCGGCTTCGACATCCTCGGCGCGCTTGAGCAGCGCTTCGCCGGCGCTGGTGAGGGTAAACCCTCTCTGAGCGCGCACAAAAAGCGTTTCGCCGATCTGGCGTTCGAGCGCAGTGACCCGTCGCCCCAAGGTCGCCGCGCTCAACCCTGTCGTGGCGCGCGCTGCCGACAGCCCGCCAAGCCGGGCAACGTCGAGAAACAGCCGAAGATCATCCCAGGACACATCCATGTTTCAATTATGAAACGATAGTGTCGCTAGAACAAGGGAGGGTGCGTGCCTTTGCCCCCGGTCTTTGGGGTTAGACGGTTCAATTATGCATTGCCGATGATGATACCTGCGGCAAAGACCAGGGAGCCGCCGAGCACCACCTGCATGACGGCGCGCCAGAAAGGGGTGTCCATGAACCGCTTCTGAATCCAGGCGATGGTCCAGAGCTCAACGACGACGACGGCCATGGCGATGGTGGTGGCGGTCCAGAAATGGAGAATGAGATAGGGCAGGGCGTGGCCCAGGCCACCCACGGCCGTCATGATGCCCGAGGCGAAGCCGCGCTTGATGGGCGAGCCCCGCCCGGTCAAACGCCCATCGTCGCTGGCCGCTTCGGTAAAGCCCATGGAAATGCCAGCGCCCACCGATGCGGCAAGACCGATCAGAAATGTCGACCATGTGTCGCCCGTGGCAAAGGCGGCGGCAAAGATCGGCGCCAGGGTGGAGACCGAACCGTCCATCAGCCCGGCAAGTCCGGGCTGGATATAGGTCAGAACGAAATTGCGGTGCGCCGTGGTTTTTTCGCTGTCGCGGGTTTCAGGATCGAGATGGGCGTCATGGAGGGCTTCGGCCTTGTGTTCGTGCCCGCGTTCGGCGCGTTCGAGATCGCCCAAAAGCTTGCGGGTCTCGGCATCCTCGGTCTGCTTGATCGCCTCAGCATAAAACCGCGCCGCGTCCTGCTCCATGTCGCGGGCCTGGTTGCGCACCGTGTCCAGATCGAGCTCGGCCATCAGCCAAACCGGCTTGCGGGCATAAAAGCCGCGGACATGCTCGCGCCGGATCGGCACAATCGAGGGCCCGAAACGCGATGCATAGCGGTCGATCAGCAGGCGACGGTGCTGGTCCTCTTCGGCGGCCATGCCATCGAAAATTGCGGCGCTCGACGGATAGTCCTCGCGCAACCGCTCGGCATAGGCCGCATAGATGCGCCCATCTTCTTCTTCGGACGATATGGCCAGCGCAAGGATTTCCCTTTCGGACAGGGATGAAAAATCGCGCCGAGCGGGGCGGAAGGTGGTCAGCATTGAAGGACACCCGATCAAATAGTTTAGAACTATTCTAAACTATAGGGCGTGGCTGGCAACCACCTTTTGCGTCGCGGTTTCGCACGCTTCCATCTGGCTCACCAGCCATGAGCGGAATTTGCGTGTGCGGGCAGGCAACTCACGACCCCTGGCAGTCGCAAACCAGTAGCCGAATTTCGAATGCGTAATGGTGGGGAACGGAGCGACCACCTGACCGCGCTCCAGTCCATATTCGGCCGTGATGCCAAGCGCCAACAGCACGCCCTGGCCGGCAATGGCCGCGTCGAAAGCCAGGGCAGGATCGGAAATCGCGGGGCCCGAAAGTTTCAGACCCGTCTGGCCCACGGCCGCCAGCCAGTCGGGCCATGAAAGCATAGACGCCTGATCCATGATGACGGGAACATTGGCCAGATCAGCCGGCGTTTTGAGCCGCTCGGCCAGTCCGGGCGCGCAGACGGGAAACACCGCATGGGTGCCGATGGGCTCTGCCATAACGCCCGGCCAGTCACCGGCCCCGAACCGGATGGCGCAATCGACGTCCGGTCGTCCGAGATCGACAAGTGCGCCGGTGGTCAGGAGTTTCAGCTCGATCTCGGGATGGACGGCACCCAGATCGGCCAACCGCCAGATGAGCCAGCGCGAAGCAAAAACATTGCCCACGGTGACGGTCAGAAGGTTACGGTCCTGTGAGGGCGCCATGAGACCTGCCTGCGCGCGGCCAAGGGCGACAAACCCGGCCTCGAGATCGGCCAGAACCGCCAAGAGGGCACGGGTGGGCACCAGCCCTTTGGTCGTGCGCTCAAACAGAGCCAGCCCACACCGGTCCTCCGCGCGGCGAATCTGCTGACTGACAGCGCCCGGCGTCACGCCGAGCGCCCCGGCGGCTGGGCCAAGCGCCCTGTGCCGCGCCACAAGAGCGAGGGCATGGAGGGCATTGAAGGGAATGGTGGTCGCTTCATCCATATAGTTTTTCTAAACGCGGGTGCAGAAGATGTCGATGGTCGCAGCTGTTCTGCTGGTCGATACTGAGGGAAAATTTATCCAAGGCCACGACAAATGTTAAAAGCACTCTTCCGGTTTCTCACTGAGCCCGATCCCCAGATCGGAACCCGACCGCACGATTTCGAAGCGCTGGACCATCTCGATTTGCACACTCTGGCCGACCTGCCGGCCTATCACCCGCGCCAGGAAGCCCATTGCCCCATGGTCGCACATGACAGGCCGCGGTCAGATTGCTAAAGTTTGACCTCGGGCGCCGGGTGGATGGCGCCCAGATGAGGAGAAGACCCATGAAAAATCTGACGCTCGCCCTTCTGGCGGCTTGTGCCGCATCGAGCCTTGCACTGCCGGCCCTGGGCATGGAACTGACCGAATCCTGGCGCCTGGAAGGGTTCCAGATGCCAGAATCGGTGATTTACGACACCGCCAACGAGCGCATTATCATCGGCAACATGGTCGCCATGGGCGCCGAGGCCGGCGAAAACGGTTATCTCTCGCTCGTTTCGCCCGATGGCGAGATGGTCGAGGAGCAATGGGTGACCGGCCTGCAGGACCCGCGCGGCATGGCCATCGTCGACGGCCAGTTGTTTGTCGCCGACAATATGGGCTTCCATATTGTCTCGTTGGACGACGGGACGCTTGTGGAAACCGTCACCATGCAAGGTGCAGCGTTTCCCAATGATGTCACCGCCGATGATGATGGCAATGTCTACATTTCCGACATGTTCGGCCAGACCATCTGGCGCTATGCCGATGGCGAGGCGTCGATCTGGTTCGGCCCCGATGACGGGATTACCTTCCCCAATGGGCTTTTTGCCCATGACGGGCAGATCATCGTCGGCTCGATGGGTGCCGATATGGGCGAAAATTTCACCTTCGGGACACCGGGAGGACTCTATGGCGTCGACGGGAACGCCACCGGTGTAACCCCGCTGGATGGTGCCACTGAAATCGGCGCTATCGACGGGGTGGCGGCCATCGGCGATATCATCGTCTTTAATGACAACCCGACCGGCACCATCTATGGCTGGCGCGATGGGGACACTGTCGAACTCGCCACTGTGGGCGCCGGCGCTGCCGATATTTCTGCCCACGAGTCGATGGTTCTGGTGCCCCAGATGCAACAGGGTGCGCTGATCGCAATGAGCCTTACCCAGTAGGTCTATTCACAGATCTGGGCTGTGCAGCTTTGGCCGTGACAGCCCAGATCGAAGTGGAAATGGTCCTCGTGTTCGGAATTGGCTTCGGGGCCGAGGACCGTTGTGAACCGCCCACACGCCGCCGAATGGGCAAAGCCTAAGAATTTGGCTTCCGGCTGGGCCGGCAGGGCACGCCAATCGTCAAGCACCGAAATGGTGCTCCCATCGACCAAATCGACGGCGGTGATGTCGATCGCGTTGCCCAGGCCGTGTTCGGATACGAACCCCGTATCGGCCCCATTGCGCAGGCGGCAGGTGTAGCCCGGCCCGGTGACGAGGCTTTCAATTTCTGTATCGAGCACCGCGACGGCATAGGCATCGACCTCGCCGGCCCAATCGGCCAACGCGGTGGCCATCGTGCAATTGGTGACCGGCGTGCCCGAAAGCGGGATTTCCCTTCCATTGACGACAATACCTGACACCGCGATCGGGCTTTGCAACCCGCAACTGCCTTCCGATAGAGGCGACACCATTTGTCCGATAATCGATCCGGTGAGCAGGGCCGGACAGGCGGCCTGATAGACGCGTTCGAGTTCGCCGGTTTGCCGCTCGGGCTTATCCACTTGCTTGGTCTCGGGCTCGGCGAGAGGCGCCTCCTCAACCCCATTGTCGCCGCCCAACTCTTCGGGGCGCGGTTGGGGCAGCGGGGGCTCGGCCTGGATTTCCTGGCCGATGGTCGGCATTGCTGTGAACAGGACCAAAGAAAACAGCACGGCGATGCGGGTCATTTGCGGCTCCGAAAGGCGATCAGACCCATCTCCAACGCGCAAAGCCGCGACATGTTGCCAAAACTCGCGTTAACCGCGCACAAACCATCTTCCCGAAACGCCGGGTTTGCTGCTATCAGCGGCCCCATGAAAACACCGCAGAAGACCCCGCTTTCCCGGATCCGCAATTTTTCCATCGTGGCCCACATCGACCACGGGAAATCGACGCTTGCCGACCGCCTGATCCAGCTCACTGGCGGGCTCGATCTGCGCGAGATGAAAGAGCAGGTGCTCGATTCCATGGATATCGAGCGCGAGCGGGGCATCACCATCAAGGCCCAGACCGTGCGGCTCGAATATGAGCACACCGATGGCGAGCACTATGTGCTCAACCTGATCGATACCCCGGGCCATGTCGATTTTGCATATGAGGTCAACCGCTCGCTCGCCGCGTGCGAAGGCTCGCTCCTTGTTGTCGATGCCGCCCAGGGCGTCGAGGCGCAGACATTGGCCAATGTCTATCACGCCATCGAGGTGAACCACGAGATCGTGCCGGTATTAAACAAGATCGATCTGCCGGCCGCCGAACCCGAGCGCGTCAAGCAGCAGATCGAGGACGTGATCGGCATCGATGCCTCCGAGGCGGTGGAAATTTCCGCCAAGACCGGGCTGGGGATCGACAAGGTATTAGCCGCAATCGTCGAGCGTCTGCCAGCGCCGAAAGGCGATGAGAATGCTCCGCTCAAGGCCATGCTTGTCGACAGCTGGTACGACCTCTATCTGGGCGTGGTGGTGCTGATCCGGGTGATCGACGGACGTATCAGGAAGGGCCAGAAGATCCGCATGATGCAGGCAGGCGCCTCCTATGAACTCGACCGGGTGGGTGTGTTTACCCCCAAGCTTGTCGAAGTGGGCGAACTGGGGCCAGGCGAAATCGGGTTCTTCACCGCCTCGATCAAGGAAGTGGCCGATACCAATGTCGGCGACACCATTACCGACGACAGAAAGCCGACGGCCGAACCGCTTCCCGGTTTCCGTCCGGCCCAGCCCGTTGTGTTCTGCGGCCTGTTTCCGGTCGATGCGTCGGATTTCGAAGATCTGCGGGCTGCCATGGGCAAGCTGCGCTTGAACGATGCGAGCTTTTCCTTCGAGATGGAAACTTCGGCGGCGCTTGGGTTTGGGTTCCGTTGCGGCTTTCTGGGACTTTTGCATCTCGAGATCATCCAGGAGCGGCTGACCCGCGAGTTCAATCTCGATCTCATCACCACGGCGCCCTCCGTGGTCTATGAGGTGCAGATGACTGACGGCACAGAGCTGTTGCTGCACAATCCGGCCGACCTGCCCGATGTGGTCAAGATCGAGGAAATCCGCGAGCCCTGGATCAAGGCGACGATTCTGACGCCCGACGATTACCTCGGCGCGATTTTGAAGCTCTGCCAGGACCGGCGCGGCATCCAGACCAATCTGAGTTATGTCGGCCAGCGGGCCATGGTGGAATATGATCTGCCGCTCAACGAAGTCGTGTTCGATTTCTACGATCGGCTCAAATCGATCTCCAAGGGCTATGCGAGTTTCGATTACCAGCTCGACGATTATCGCGCCGGCGATCTGGTCAAGATGAGTATTCTGGTCAACGCCGAGCCGGTCGATGCGCTCTCGATGCTGGTGCACCGTTCCCAGGCCGAGCATCGCGGACGCCAGATGTGCGAAAAATTGAAGGATCTGATCCCCCCGCACCTGTTCGTCATTCCCATCCAGGCCGCCATCGGTGGGCGCATCATCGCCCGCGAGACGGTGCGCGCCATGCGCAAGGACGTGACCGCCAAATGCTATGGCGGCGACGCGACCCGCAAGCGCAAGCTGCTCGAAAAGCAGAAGGAGGGGAAAAAGAAAATGCGCCAGTTCGGCAAGGTCGAAATCCCCCAGGAAGCTTTCATCAAGGCGCTCAAGATGGATGATTGATCCAGATTTTCTGTCTGAATAAAAAATGTCGGGTGGCCTAAGCTCCGGTCGTCCTTTGGTCGGCCCGCATGGCGGGTCGGCTCAATATGGAGAACGGACAGATGAAATATCTCACCATGGTGACCACCACCAACGCGGCCGAAATCGGCCAGCCGCCCGCCGAACTGATGATGGCGATCGGGGGTTTGGCCCAGGAGGCCGGGCCCAAGCTCATCGACAATGGCGGCATGGCCAGAATGGGGTTGGGCGCGATCAAAAAGGGCAAGCTCAAGGTGGACGGCCCCTTCACCGAGACCAAGGAAGTGGTCGCCGGCTTTGCCATCTACGAGCTCGACAGCGAGGCTGAGGCCGTCGCCTGGGTTCGTAAATTTCTCGAACTGCACGAGACCCACTGGCCGCAGTGGGAGGGCGAAGTGGAACTGCTCGAGATCATGTCGATGGGCTGACAGCATGGGGGCGCCGAAACGATCGGCGCCCTTGATGCCTATTCCAGCGCGAAGCTTCCCGTCTGGACCGCGCCGGCAACTCCGTAGCGGTTGATGGTAACCCCGCTCGGTGAGGTGACCGAACCGATCAGCCTCAGCGCACTGGGCGCCTCGCCGCCACCGAACAGCCGCTTGCCCTTTCCCAGCAGCACCGGGAAGGTGAGGGTGTGAATTTCATCGACCACGTCTGAGGCGAATAGCGCTTGGATCAATTGCGCCGAACCTTGCGTGAGAAGGTTTCGCCCCTCTTCGGTTTTGAGCTGGCGCACCGCCGCAACGGCATCGCCCTTGAGAACATGGCTGTTTTGCCAGTCCGTTGCATAGCCGGGGTTGCAGGTGGCGACATATTTGTTGATGGCGCCGAACTCGTCGGCCAATTCGTCTTGCCCCTCGAGCTTTGGCCAGTGATTGGCAAAGATCTCATAGGTCCGGCGACCCAGCAACAGATCGTACGGATCGGAAAGAATGGCCTCCATGGCCTTGCCGACGGCTTCGTCGAAATAGGGCACCGTCCATCCGCCGAGCGTAAAGCCGTTATCGGTATCTTCCTGCGGGCCGCCAGGGCCCTGCACAACCCCGTCAAGACTGACAAAGGCAGCAACACTGAGCTTTCTCATTTCATCTCTCCTTTGAGCGCGCCGCGCGGGATCATGTCCCGCGTCCTGCCCCAAGGACGAGCTATCTCTAGGTCAGCCGACATTTTGGCTTATGGTTTTTCAGTTCGCGTCCGGATGCCGGCGCGCCAATGGCGCATCGCGTTCGAGACTGTAAAAGACTCCCGCTTGTACGGCCTGCCATTCACCTTCGGTGCCGTCAGGCCAGAGCATACGGATATCCGCCCTTTGCGCATCGCCCAGCCCGAAATGAGCAAATCCCGCGACCCCGCTCACATGCCCGCCGCCCGATGTGATCTCGCGGCGCTGAACACCATCGCCCGTCCGCACCTCGATCCAACCGCCGATGGCATCGCGATTGGCGCCAGACTGGTGGGGGGCTATTGCCAGCCAGTTGCCCAAATTGTCGCTGACATTTTGCCAAAGCTGGGCGTTGGCGTGCCGATTGACGACGACGAGATCGAGCCGACCGTCGAGATTGAAATCGGCCAGTGCTGCGCCGCGCGCGGTCAGAAGACTGGCAACCCCCGCCTCTTCTCCCGCTTCGAAGAACGTGCCGTCCGGCTGCTGGAGCAGTAGATTATTGGGATCGAGCAGCGCGAAATCGGGCATCTCCCACACATTGCCCTTGGCGACGAACAGATCGGTCAGCCCGTCATTGTTGATGTCCTCGAATTGGGCATGCCATGCCGTCGAGGGCTTGATCTCTCCGCCAGTATAGGGGCGGTGCGCGGTGACGCCGCGCGCATAGGCAAGGTCGGAATAGACCGGAAGCGGGGCGCCCGCGTCAGGAATTTCGGACAGCACCTGAAGCTTGTTGTCGGCCATCGAGGTGAGGAAATATTCTGGATAGCCATCTGAATTGAGATCGTGGCCGGCAATGCCCATGCCCCAGATGCGCAACCGCTGCCAGCCGTCGTCGGGGCCGTAAAGTTCAGGCGCCAAGCCGGCATGGATGCGCCAGAGCTGTTCCTGCCCGCCCTTGTAATACTCCCTGTCATTGGAAACGCGCAGCGATGGCGTGCCCGACCGGTTCCAGTCGGTAAACAGCATCGAAAGCGCGCAATAGCTCGGTGTCAGCGGGATCGGCCCGCCGAAACGATCGTCAGTGATGTCCGGACGGTGCAGCCAGTTGTCGGTGCACGATCCCCAGGGCATCATCGTTTCATATCGATCGACATAATTGCCGATGGCGATTGTCGGCCAGCTTTGCCCGGCCTCCCAGGTGGCGGCAAAGGCCGTGGACCAGCCGTCCCCACCATCAAACCCCCAATCGGTGTTGGCGCTTTCGAACCGGCAATCGCCCAGCCCGCGCATGAGCTGGTTTTCACCCACCCTCAGCAGTACCACATCCATAATGCCGTCGCTGTTGATATCGAGGGGATAGGCGCCGGTTACGGCGTCCATCTCCAACCCGCTTGCCGCTTCTGCAAAGCTGAGCGCGCCGCCAACTTCGCCGGTGTTGCGGTATAATTTTGCCATAGCGGAGCCACCGGCCAACACCATATCGGGCAAGCTGTTGGCGTCACAATCAAAGACGGCTACACCCCCGCCCACCATATACTCCCACTCGCCCGAAAAGACGCTGTCGATCTCGGCGCTGTCGGTGACCTCGACAAAACGTGGAATGGTTGACTCCTGACCCAACGCGGGTGCCGCAAGAAGGATTACCCCGATCGCAAATCGCATCATGACGAGCCCCGCGTTACCAGCGCGTTGGTGAATCCGGCGATGCACAAGCCCTGTTCGAGCCCCTGTTCTATGGCTGAGCGGAAGTGAATACCGCCATAGAGCCGCGAGATCGCCGCTTCTTCGGCTGCCTCCCAGAAACTTAAATAGTGCCGGACAGCCAGCCCGTCATCTTCATGGGTCCGGTCGGAAAAAGCGAACTTTTCGCCGAAATGAGCTTGCAGCATGCCCGCGGCAGCGCCCGATTGGGTGGAATGACCCGAAGGATATTCGGGAAAGGGTGGGGTGATCAGGATGGGCTGCCAATTCGGATCGACCAGTCGGTTGAGATAGGTCACCGGGCGCACGAGGTTGTACTGATATTTTGCGTCCCAACACCCGATAAATGAATCAGCCAGCACGATACCGAGCCGGGCCAGAACATCGACGGTTTCGGCGAGATCGGCATCCTTGCCTTCGAGCGCATCGAGCGTGAGGAAGATCCAATGGCCCGGCGGCGTAGGCGACAGCATCGGATCGTCCGACCAGAACCGGGCGATGGCCTCCTGCTCGTCAGTCAGGTTGACCACCGCGTCGTGGACCTCCATGGCCTCCTCGTAAAACGCCGAGCCCGGCTCTTGGCTGAAGGCGGGTGGTGGCGGCAGAGCACAACTGTTGCCTGCGGGCATGGCAAAGGGGCGGTTGTGTCCCCAGCCGGGCAACAGCGGCGCCTGCTGCACCGCTACCCGATTGGTGGGGACCCAGAGAGCGGGGTCTTCCACGGTCTCGAAATCATAGGGGAAACCCAGATTTTCAACGACCGCCCCGCCATCATCGAGTGACCAATCCAGGATATGCTGTCCGATTGCGGTGCCCAGCGTCGTGCTGCGGGCAACGATTTCCTGATCGATCCCCTCGGCCAGCATCGCTGCCGTGCGGGTGTCCATGGTATTCATGGCGCGCTGGCCAGTGGGACCGGTATTGCCGAAAAACGCATTGGCGCCAAAGCTCATCGCCGCATGCAGCAGGATCGCTTCATCGTAGGCGGCGTCGGGTTCCCGTGTGGGCAGGGGCTCAAGCGCATTGAGCTGGCCGGCGAGCGTTAGGAACCGGTCGTCCCCGCTTGCCACCGTCTCATAAGCGGTAACCCCCAGATAGGCAAATGCGCGGCTGGCCACGGGCGGAGAATAAGTGGGCGTGTGCCGAACAAGTTCAAGAATCAGCCGATTCCAGCCCACCAGCATATCCTGCGCATCGGGCCGCTGGGCCTGTGCCGGGTGAGCTGCGCCAATGGCAACAGTGAGGGTCACCGCCAGAAGCCGCAGCCACGCCAAGCCATTTATATCCCGATTTCCCCCCAAGGCGAGCCTCCCAACTCGATAGACTTTAGTCGCATCTATGCACGGTGTTTGCCACCCCGCAAGGTCCGCTGCAGGCCATGGGCCCCGAGAACCATTCCCTGGTCGCACCGGGTCAAATCCCTGTTGCACCCCGCTCGCGCTTACAGTAGGTTCCCGCCGAACCGTTTGGGCGCCCAGCGCCCCGGGCACCCGTAGCTCAGCTGGATAGAGCGCTGCCCTCCGAAGGCAGAGGTCACACGTTCGAATCGTGTCGGGTGCGCCAATATTTTCAATGGTCTGATCGACATGCTCGGATAGACTTTTGGTGAAATATCTGTGACACGTCCCATTTTTGCTGCGGTACACGGCTAAGTAAGTGCCATCACCCTGCAACGCAAAGGCGGCTCTGCGCCCTCGTCTTGGTCATCTAGAGTCCCTCGGCGGACTCCCAAAAGCTGCCTTGCCTCAAGATCGTGACACTGATTCGAATGGGGTCGGGGCTGACAGTCCGGCATCCTGTATCTTAGCGTCTGCTGGCTCCAAGCCACCACGGCCGGTTAGGAGGGCAAACGAAGGAAATGGCGTGGGCTCTGCCAATCAGCACACGGCCTCATCCGGACGTGCAAGAAGTTATGGCAAGGTCATGACAGCCGACTATCCTGCAGCATAGGCTGCTCGTGCCTATTCAACTCCGCGTACCAGCATCAACAGCCTTTGGAACTCGGCGTTGTCGCTATCGCCCTTCCAGAAGTTGATGAACTGGCAGACCACTTGGAGATTGCCCACCTCGTAGTGTCCGGCGCTGTCGATGCGATCGAGCGAGGGCAAGAGGTTCTTGTCGGCCTCGGGGCCGAGAAACTGGAAGGGGATGCCGGTCAGGGCGCAGCGGTTGTCCTGAAGATCGAGCAGCGAAGCCATCAGCTTCTCCAGCTCGGCCGATGTCATCCGCAATTCCTTATTCTTCAGAACGCGCTGAACGATCTGCCCGTTTGCGTTCTTGACGGTGTTCTCGACCGAAAGGCGCATGGCGATGATAGATTTCTCGCGTCCGCCAAGGATGCGGCCCTCGTCCTTGCCGCCAGCCGCCTTGGTGATCGAGCCTTCCGCCTCCAGCTTCAGCAGCGTCGAGAAAATCCAGCAGAAGGAATGCGCATCGACCAGGCGGACATTCTTCAGGCCGGTGGACGCCTCGATCAGCGGACGCAATGCGACGAGCGTCTCATTGTAGGTCGAATAATTCGCCCAACTGCATTGGCGCAAAGTCGAGAAGTCGATGCCGAGGGCGCGGAAGGCGCGGTCGAAACCCGTCGGCTGAATCGGCATGAACCGATCCATGTCCTTGAGAAAGAAGAAGTAGGCGAGGAGCGGATACTTGCCGCCCGTCAACTCGCTCAGCCGGTCAAAGGTCGCACCCTCATCGGCGCCGCCGCGAAACAGGCCGAACAGCAGGCCCTCGATCTCGCGACGCAGCTTCGGGTTCGAACCTGCCTCCAGCAAGGCGCGGTGATCGCGGTTGGCATGTCCGAAACGGTTCTGCCAGAAGACAAGATTGTTGGTGAGGTTGCTCCGGCCGTCGTGAATTTCGATTGCTTCGATCATGCGATCCAGAATCGCGCCCGAACCGATATCGGTTTCCGACCATTCCCCGGCGCGAAGTAAGCCTAGTGCATGGTCTCGCAGGCGCGGCTTGTAGCTCTCCCAGACGGCGGTAAGCCCTTCCCGGAAGCCCGTAAAGGGATGGCCGGACTTTGCCGCGATGAGCGCCTGGAAGCGCGCGAAGGCTTGGCGGAAGGCAGGCGGATCAATGGCGGCACGTGCGGCGATGTTGCGGGGTGCGCTGCCCGGACCGGCATACCAGTCCAGAAACCTGTCCAACGCGCCGGGGCTATCGACCTCGACACGCAGCGTCGTCGGCGCCCGAAGCGGCAGGAGCGGCCCGTTGATGTTTGAGTTGCGATTCGAAGCGGCATCCATAAGGCGCACGCCGGCGAGGTTCGGCGGCGCGGGCGGCTGGAACCAGATGCGCGTCTCGGTGGCCTCGCGATGAACGGCAAGAGCTTTGCCTGATGGCGTCTTGAACCCGATCACATAGTCGGTGGGCGGCTTGACCGGTTCGCCCAGCCGAGACCTCAGGATCGCCTCGGCATCTGTAAGCGCGAGAGTCATTCCGCCGCCTCCGTGACTGCTTCGGCGGTGGGGGCTAGCGCCTCGTGGAGGAGGGCTTCGAGGAGGCGGGCGCGGGTGGTGTCGACACTGGTGAGCGCGGCCTCCAGCCGGTCGCAGAGGGCCATAAGGGCATCGACCTTCGCCACGATGCGGTGTTGTTCGGAGAGGGGTGGAAGGGGGATCAGCATGTTCTTCAACGCCGATCCACTGACATTCGCCTGGCCCGTCTGCTGCTTGATGTGCGGAACGATCTGAGTTTCCCGAAAGTCGGGGGCGTTCATTGCGAGGTTGACGTAGATCGGCGAAGTATCATCGACGCTCAACCGGATGCGGATCAGGTAAGACGCGAAGGTCAGGCTGTCGTCGACTCCCCGATATAGACCCGTCTTTCCGACCAGTTCGGCACTATTCGTCCGGTTGTAGAGCAGGTCTAGGTTCTTCAAATACAGGCTCGGCAACTCGTCCGAAGTTTCGGGGATGCGTTTCTCATTCGTGCGAAAGACCGCTCCGTCTTGAATGTTGCCCATCGTGAGAACCGGTATCCCCGTTTCCGACGGTGCAGCCTTCGCTGATGTTCCGTATTGTGTGAACAGTGCCAGATCGCCGACGCGCACCCATTGCCAAGTGGACGGAATCTGAAACGGCGCATCATCCTCTTGAGCGGGACTCAAAGGCTTCTCGCGCCTCAGTTCCTTACTTCGCACCATTGCATCTCGCTTGGCGCTGATCGCTTCGAGGGAACCGGTCACCGGCTCGTCGGTCGGGTCCTGCTCCACCAGTTCGCCGCGGACGGCGAGGTTGAGGATGGTCTGGCGGAGGGGCTTGATCTGGTCGGGGCGGGTGGTGAGGGCGGGGAGCGTGGCGAGCGCGAAGCGGGCGTAGGCGGGGAAATCCTCTGGGGCCATTTCGGGTGCGGTCAGGCGGGCTAGGCTGGCGGCGGTCAGCCGGTCGCGGGTGGCCTCGCGCGCGGTGCGGGCAGCCTCCAGCCGGTCCAGCAGCGCCATCAGCTCCTCCACCCTCGCCACGATCCGCCGCTGCTCGGAAAGGGGCGGGAGGGGGAACGGAATGGTCATGAGTTCATCGAGCTTGATGCCTTTGACGGTGAGGCCCGTGCCCTCAAGGCTATTGGTCAGGAAGAAGTTGTACACGAAGTCAGTTTCGAGATGTGACGACAGGAACAGCGCTCTAAGGTCCTGATTGATCGCCACAGCAACGCGACTGATGGACAGTTGTCCTAACCCCATCCGCGTAACCACAATGAGGTTGCCAGGAGGAATCAGGTTAGACGAACTGTTTGCAAGGCCATCTCTGGTGATCCGATCTAGCGTATCATCAATATACTTCGACTTTCCCACGTCTTTGACGCTCGCCCAGCGAATATCTCCATCCCAGTAGGAATGGTTGTTCTTAGACGGAGTGCCGCCGCCCATGTGGTTGTTGATTATGTTACCTAGCGGAACGATCGCCCACCCATCCGGGATGACGGTGTCGAAACTGTTCGGCAGTTCGTAAGTCTTTGGCTGCTTGATCTCCCCCGCTTTCACCAGCAGCGCCTTCTCCGCTGCGATTCGCTTCAACAACTCCGATGCCGGTTCGTCGCCCGCGTCCTGCGCCACCAGCTTCCCCCGCACGGCGAGGTCCAGCACGAAGCGGCGCAGACGGACGAAGGCGTCGGGCGCCTCGGCCACCTTCTCATAGAGTGCCAGCAGCCGTTCCGCATTCATCGCGCAAGCGCCTCGGACAGGATCGCCTTCAACTGGTCGCGGAGCGCCGCCACCTCGGTCTCGGCGTTGGTCAGATCTTCCAGCAGCGTCTCGGGGTCGCCGTGATCCTCGGCCAAAGTGTGGGGGTTCTTGATGTCGAGGTTGTAGCCGCGGGCCTTCACGTCCTCGGCGCTGACCTTCCACGCGCGCTCGGACTCAACCCGCCCTTCGCGGCGCGGCCCGCCCCACCAGGCAGCGCAGTCCGAAAGATGCTCCAGCCGGATGGGTCGGGTCATGGAATAGGCCTTCTGCCCCTCGGGCACCCGATGCTCCCAGAACCAGATGTCCTGCGTCGGCGCGCCCTTCTCGAAAAACAGCAGGTTCGTGCCGATTGAGGCGTAGGGGCGGAAGACCGAGTTCGGCAGGCGCACGATGGTGTGGAGGTTGCATTCCTCCATCAGGTGCTCCTTGAGCCGGGTCTTGACGCCCTCGCCGAAGAGCGAGCCGTCGGGCAGGACCACCGCCGCGCGGCCGCCGGGTTTCAGCAGGCGGATGATCAGCGCGAGGAAGAGGTCGGCGGTCTCGCGGGTGCGGAAGTGCTGGGGGAAGTTGGACTCGATCCCGTCCTCCTCGCGCCCGCCGAAGGGCGGGTTGGTCAGCACGATGTCCACACGGTCCGACGCGGTGTAGCTGATGTAGGGGCGGGCCAGCGTGTTGTCGTGGCGCACGAAGGACGGGTCCTCGACGCCGTGCAGCAGCATATTGGTGACGCAGAGCATGTGGGGAAGTTGCTTCTTTTCGACGGCGTGCAACCCTGCCTGCATCGTCTCGCGCTGCGCGGGCGTGCGGACGTATTTCTCCTCCATGTGCCGGATGGAACATGTGAGGAAGCCGCCGGTGCCGCAGGCGGGGTCGAACAGAGTCTCGCCTGGATGCGGGTCGATCATCTGGACCATGAAGGAAGTGACGGCGCGGGGCGTATAGTATTCGCCCGCGTTGCCCGCCGATTGCAGGTCGTTGAGCAACTGCTCGTAGAACTCGCCGAAGTGGCGGCGTTCGTCGAGGCTGTTGAAATCGACCTGATTGATCTTGTTGACCACCTGCCGAAGCAGCTGGCCGGATTTCATGTAGTTGTAGGCATCCTCGAACACGTCGCGCACGACGCGGCGGCGATCGCCCGGCTTAGCCGAGACCTGGAGGCCCTTGAGGGCGGGAAACAGCTCGTCGTTGACGAAATCGAGCATGGCCTGCCCGGTGATGCCCTCGGGGTCCGCCGCCCAGTTCCGCCACTGGAAACGCTCGGGGATCGGCGAGCGGTAATCGTGGCGCGTGATTTCGAGTTCCTGGTCCTGATCGTCGATGATCTTGATGAAGAACAGCCATGTGAGCTGGCTAATGCGCTGGGCATCGCCATCGACGCCTACGTCCTGGCGCATGATGTCCTGAATGGATTTGACGGTGGTACGGACGATCATGTTTCAGGCAGTCTCCTGGTATAGCGCGTCCTGCAACTCGTGGACGGCCTTCTCGAAGCCTGCCTTGCCGCCGAACGCGTTGATGAGTTGAACAACGCTGCCCATGTCGGTGAAGGGGGTCACCTTCAGCACATTAGCGTCGTCGAGATTGAGCACGCCCTCGTCGCGGTACTTCTCCAGCAGGGCATCGAGGACGGCGCGAGCTTGCGGCCCGTACTTGGTGAACACGTCACGCTTCTTCACGTTTTCGGCCCGTTCGCGGCGCGTGAGGGGCTTGGCATCGAAGGCGACATGGCAGATCAGGTCGAACGGATCGAGGTTCTTGCCAAGTTCGTCGGCGATGGCGTCGAGGGCCAGCCCTTCGGCCTCCAGCTCCTCGACGACGGCCTGCTTGCGCTCGGTTGAGTTCCAGCGCTTAAGGAACTCGTCGAGGCTGGCGAAGCGTTTCCTGAGGGCGTTCTTGGTGAAATCGCGCAGGGATTCGGTGACTAGCTTGCCGTTCTCGTCGAGGTATTCCACGCGCTCGGCGATGATGCGGGCGCCGACGCCATCGACGTAGATCTTGCGGACGGGATCGCCCTGCGGCAGCGGCAGGCCGGGCTGATCGACGATCGTTTCGTCCACGCCCGGCGTCGGGGGGATCGGGTCCTCGCCCTCAGGCGATGCAGGTTCCTCGTCGGGCGGCGACATCGGGTCATCAGCGCCGGGCGCGTATATCTGCACCGGGTCGCCATCGAAATCCGGGTCCGCGAAATGCGCGGTCGCGCCACGGAAATCGATCAGCGTGAAATAGAACTTCCTGGTGTCCTCGTGCACGCGGGTGCCGCGCCCGACGATCTGCTTGAACTCGGTCATCGAGCCGATTTCACGGTCGAGCACGATCAGGCGGCAGGTCTGCGCATCAACGCCGGTGGAGAGCAGGCGCGAGGTCGTGACCAGCGTGGGCCACTTCGATTCCGGGTCGATGAAGTTGCCAAGCTGGTCCTGGCCCTCCTTATCGCTGCCGGTGATGCGCATGACATAACGCGGGTTCTCAGCCACCAGATCGGCGTTCTCGTTGATCAGCGCCTGGCGCATGCGGGCGGCGTGTTCCTGATCGACGCAGAACACGATGGTCTTCTGGTACCGGTCGCCGCTCTCTTTGAGGAACGCCGTGATCTTCTTCGCCGTCAAAAGGGTGCGGTCGTCCAGAACCAGCGTGCGGTCGAAATCCTTGGCGTTATAGATGCGGTCCTCGACCTCGTTGCCGTCGCGGTCCAGCTGGCCTTTCTCGGGCCGGTAGCCTTCTACGTCACGGTCGATGTGAACTTTGATGACCTTGTAGGGAGCCAGAAATCCGTCGCTGATCCCCTGCTTCAGCGAATAGGTGAATACAGGCTCGCCGAAATATTCCGTGTTGGAGACATATTCCGTCTCCTTCGGCGTGGCGGTCAGGCCGATCTGCGTCGCACCGGAGAAATGGGTCAGGATTTCACGCCAGGCGGAATCCTCGGCGGCACTGCCACGATGGCATTCGTCGATCACGATGAGATCGAAGAAGTCCTTCGAGAACTCCTTGAACAGCTTCTGGCGCTCTTCCGGCCCGGTGATCGCCTGATAGAGGCCGAGATAGACCTCGAAGGAGGTGTCGATGCGTCGTTTCCTGTCGAGCGCCAGCGTCAGGTCGACCGAGGTGCCGTCCTGCCGTTCGATGGTCTTGGCATTGGTTGAAAGCTTTGCCATTGCCGCGCCAAAGGGGCGGAAGTCGTTCACCATCGTCTGGTCGATCAGCACATTCCGGTCGGCGAGGAACAGGACGCGCTTATTGCCTTCGGGGTTCCAGCGCCGTGATTTCCATAGGCGCCAGATGATCTGGAACGCGGTGTAGGTCTTGCCCGTGCCGGTCGCCATGACCAGCAGCACCCGGTCCTGGTCCTTGGCGATGGCCTCGATCGCCGCGTTGACCGCGTTGACCTGGTAGTATCGCGGCTCTTTGCCGCTGCCGTCGTCGTGGTAGTCTTGAAGAACAATCTCCTCAGATTCGCCGTCGAGTTCTTTCCAGGCGCGATAGCGCGCCCACAGGTCAGCGGGCGACGGGAAGGCGTCGAGACCAAGGTTCAGCTCGTGCGGCGAACTGGCGCCGGTGCGGTCATGGAATACGAAGCCGTCGCCGTTCGAACTGAAGACGAAGGGGATCTTCAGCGTTTCGGCATAGTCGAGCGCCTGCTGCATGCCGTCGCCGACGCTGTGGGAGTTGTCCTTCGCCTCGATCAGGGCGATCGGAATGTTCGGCTTGTAGTAAAGAACAAAGTCGGCCTTCTTCGCCTTGCCGCGCGTCACCAGCTTCCCGCGCACGATGATGCGGCCCTTGGTGAAATAGACCTCCTCCCGAACCTGCGCCATCTCGTCCCAGCCGGCGTGTTTGACGGCCGGCAGGATGAACTTGGTGCAGATGTCGCGTTCGGTGAGCGCTCGTTTGTCCATGCTTCCCCCACGGACTTATCGCACGCTCGCCCGCTTTCGCAATAAAAAATCGAGCCAATTGAGTGTCGGCATAGATCAGATCACTCAAAGAGGGCCTCACGCGATCGAATTGATCGGGTTACCCACATTCTCTAATGGTTCGCAAGTACAGCCTCGTGGAGTGCCGGCCTGATCATACCCCCTGCGAAGTGGAATGAAAAATGCCCTCCAACGTCGGTACTATAACGGATGCCGAACGTCCGCTTCGTCCCAATCCTCGTTAAAAGCCGCAATTCCGCTAACGGCCCCGATCCCGCCATTACATTTGTGATGGAAAATGCCCGCGCGCAAAGGGGTTGGCGTGCACCGCTGACCAACCGCCTACAGTCTAGCAATTGAATTGGGCACGCTGGACACCGTGTCATGCATGGCTCGATCAGTCACACGCTATTGCGCCTCCGTGTTGATGCTGACCAGATCGCGGACGATCCCGCCCAGATAGCTGGCGCATCCGCAACGTGGACTATTCGGGCAATAACTGCTGACGCCAATTGCTCAGCGCGTAGCAAACCTCACGCTGTTCGTTGCAGCTCATCTACTGGAATGCCACCAAGGTCGATCTCTTTATCATCGTCGATCGTCACGCTCGCCTTCACCTCACCGGAAGTGTGGAATTCGATAGGCATTCCCACAAATGTCAAAATGAGCGGCTGGCTGGCGTCTTCAACGAAAAACGCGCCTTCCGCCGTGCACTTTGAAGGCTCTTTTCCGGTGCCTGTTATAGTAAATAAGAACTTGTGATCGCCCTTTGGCGGTCGAAGCATCTTAAACCAGACGGACATGAAAAATGTTGACGGGAAGCTGTTGAGTATAATGTTACTGCCGTAAACGCCGACCAAGATGTGCTTTCCACTATCCTCGCGTCGGATATCATCGCAGAATACCAGCTGAAAATCGTGCGCCGTTATCATACAGTCTCTAATTCGCTATGCGACTGGTCAGCGTAAAGCTTTCTGACCATCACGCGCATTGACGTATTCTTTTCAGAACTCACGGGGGACGTCCGCCTCGAGTTCGAGTAGTCGCCAAAGCAGTTCGGCTCCCGCATATTTGCGGGGGGCTCGCCCAAGGGCTTATAACTATCTACCCGCAAAGCGCTGCCATCGATCGCGAACAAAATCTCAGCGCATGTGTCAATCGTCCAATTACCGGGCGCGCCTAAGAGCCTAGAAATCTGTGACGGTTCCTTATGCAGGCGTTTTGCGAGGGTTGCTTGCGTGAGGCCCGATTCCATGAATTTGCGCACGATATAGTCGTACAGCCCATCCCTAGTCATTTCGGCAACGTACCCAAGAGCACGGCGCGAAATCGCATAGTCACCAGCGGGTTCAGCCAGGAATGGTGTTTGTTGAGAAATATTGTTCATGGTTCCGACCTACTAAAGGCTGTTTATCTGGGAACATTGACGTCCAAACTTGTTGGCATCGATCAACTTCCGCTTTGAATTTTAAGTTTTTTCGCTTGGCCCAAGTCAGAAGGACCAGCACGTCGCACCCTGCCGAGCAGCCAAAAATACGAAGTTCGGGCTTCGGATCGTTGATCCGCACATCGAGAACGCCTTGGGGGATATTGTGGTTGCGAGCCACTAGGCTTGTTACGCTCTTATTCATTGGGTCCATCGCGAACACGAACACGCCCCCACTGGCGATATAATCAATCTTCGCTCTAGCTTTACCCGAGACCCTTTCCAAGTCTGGGCTTACCACCGCTTCATCACCCACGAGATCGTACACCTCCTGGCTGACAAAAATATCGCGCTTCACCGAAAGCCCAGGCAAAGCAGGCACGATAAAGTGCAGTTGACCATCTTTGAGCAGTTCCTTGATGGTCTCCGCTATTGACATATAAGTCAACACACTCGCTGTTTCAAATTAACTTTCGGTTACCGTCCTGCGGTCATTCGTCCCGCACCGGCCACTTTTGCTACCCCGAATCGGTCGAGGGGATTAAATTTCGAAGCAGTGTAGTTGAAGTTTTGCCGCGGCAGCAATCAAACTAACTAGAAGTCCAATCGCCGAGGCAGTTGAAGGGAACTGGAAGTAGCAGAGCCGCTGTACTATTTAACCGCTGTGAGCAGAGGCATGAGAGCTAATCCAATAGAAAGAACGATGGAGAGCGCGCCGCAAGCAATCAAAAATCTGATCAGCCAGCCAGTTCTCAAGTTCACGCCCATCTGCACCGAACTGCGATTGTCCGACTTGCAATCAATCGCACCACCACTCGTCGCCGTCCGGCCACCACCGCGCCAAGCGTTCTTCGACCAGGATTTCGCCGACGTCGCGCCCTTCGATATGGATCGTGCCGATCTCACGACCGAACCCGCCCTGAGAGCCCGAAAGCTCGAGCTTCCACGACCGCGTATTCAACAGCTCGACAAGCCGGTCGGACGCTTGTGCGGCCAGTGCCTTTTCACGATCGCCACCGCAGATGTTCGTTTGAGGTTCTGGCGTGTCGTAGCCTTCCATGCGGACGTTCACACCCTGGAGCCAGATCGTATCGCCATCGACGACACATGTCTTGTCGGCGGTGTTGGGCTGGCCCGGCCGGCACTTTTCCCACTGGATTGCCTGGGCGGCACATGGCGGGGATACAAACATCGCGACCGCGACACGCAAAATCGGCAAGCGCTTCATCACCGAAGAGATTCGCACGCTATGCCATCATTGTCGGCGTCGAGCCGATGCGGGTCGCCGGGCCGGTTGGCTTCGTAGAAGGCTTGGGCCTCCTGCCAGGAACGGAAATCGGAACAGTCGCGGTCACCGGCTTGCGCCCAGACCGGACCAGATGGCGCGGCCATAGCGACGGCGACCACCGCGGCGCGGATGAGATTGCGTTTCATGAATTCCCCCAAAATCTACCCGCCGATGATTGCCGCCCCTGGTGGGCGTGTCAAATCGGTTGTCGAACGGCTCCGCTGCGACGCTCACCGATGAGGTCATGCCGAGCATGGCGTCGGCACCGGCACATTTCCTGAACCTTTTGCCCCAAGCGAGCGTTTTGCATCGCGCGTGCGGTGCTCTGAAAGCGATTCAATGACTGATGCCGTTCGATCTAGTGGCGATGGCACTGGACACTCAGATAGGCCATTGTCCAAGCTGATCGACGAGCTGAAAGATCGTACCGAGAACGGGCAAGAGGTCTCTATTGGCCTCGTGCAGGAGATTGCGGGCGCGCGCTCAGCCGGCCCAGTACTGCTGCTGCCGGCGCTTATCGTAATGTCGCCGCTGAGCATTATACCGGGCCTCCCTTCCATTGTTGGGATCAGCACAATTCTCATCGCCGGGCAGGTTGCTTTGGGGCGCGACCGTTTGTGGCTTCCACGATGGCTTACAAAACGCTGTATTCCCGCGAAGCACGGTCGGGCTCTTCTGCGCTTTCTGGCACCAGTCGGTGCGACGGTTGACAAGCTCGTGAAACCTCGTGCGGAAGAAACAGCCGGACCGTTCTTCCGGCGGATTGGCGCGCTCGTCTGCGTTCTGATCGGAGCTATCATGCCTGGCTTGGAACTAATTCCTTTCACCTCGACCTGGGCAGCGAGCGTCATTGCCGTTTATGCACTCGCCATTACGGTCAAGGACGGCTTTCTTGCATTGGCTTGGTCAGGGATGGTGCTCGGTATTTTATTGGCGGCCTGGGCAGTCTTTTCTTGACTGCGAACACCACCTCGGGCGGACCTTAAAGGGCGAGGCTCGGGCATAGAGGGACCGCAAGCCTCGCCGGCCGAGCCACATACGGACGCATGATGGCCGGCGCGACGACACCATGGCCAGTCCGGAATGGAAACCTGCCGTCGCCTATTGCCGCTATGCCGATGACTTCGTCGTCATCGTCAAAGGGACGAAGGCGCAAGCCGAGGAAATCCGGGAGGAATGGCGGGTGTTTCTGGAGGGCGATCTGAAACTGACGCTGAACATGGACAAAACCCATGTCACCCACGTCAACGACGGGTTTGTCTTTCTGGGGCACCGGATCATTCGCAAGCGAGGGTCGGGCGGACGAATGTCCGTCGTTACGACGATACCCAAGGAGAAGGCCAAGGCTTTTGCTCGCAAACTGTCCGAGGTTCTCTCCGGCGATCATGATCTTGGCAAGGTCGACATGGTCGACCGAGCGAAGAGACCAAACCTAACCCCGACGGTGTTCTACAGAACGCGGGGCTATTCAACCGTGGACTAATTTTACACCGCGGCTCTCAGCTTGAATCACGCCAGAACAAACCGTTCAATGGACTTCTCAAACAGTCTCTGAGTGAAAACAGTGTTTGACAGGATACCGTGTGAAAAGTAGCTTGGATTAGTTAGAGAGCTAAACGTTTTCACCGCTCCGGTGAAGCGTCTGGCTTGTTCAGGAGGAGAACAAGATGACCTTTGACACGCTTGAGAAAAGCTATCGCAAATATCTGAAGAACGGCACCGCAGCGCTCGCGTTGCTGGCGACGCTTGCCGCCAGTCCAATGGCGCAGGCACAGCAAATCGAAGAGATGAGCGGCACCCTGCCCGACGGCACGGCCTGGCTGATCAGTGTGCCCGCCGACTGGAACGGCGTGCTCCTGCGCGATCTCGACTATGCGGCGAACTCGGAAACGGAGCGCTTTACGGATCTGCTGAGCAGAGGTTACGCCTTCGCCGGTCTAGCGCGCCACCCCATGCGCACCTGGCAGTATGATCCGCAGCAGGAAATACACAACCTCGAGGCCGTTCAGACGATTTTCGAGGAGCAATACGATCCCGAGTGGGTGCTGGCATTCGGCTGCTCGGGAGGGGGTCACGTCAGTCTCGCCGCCGCCGAGGATTTCTCCGATCGCATAGACGGCGCGGTCGTTCTGTCAGCGCATACACCGGTGTGGATCATGAACAGCTACCTTGATGGCTGGTTTGCCATGCAGACGCTGCTCGCGGACGCATATGAGGAAGCCGGCCTAGGGTCCGCGAGCGACCTTCGCATTGTCAATATGCCGAACGGCGCCGGCGCTGACGGCAGGACGTTCAGCGACATTCAGGCCTCCTGGCGCAGTGCAGTGGAAACATTGGGAGCGACCCCCGAAGGACGGGCGCGCCTGGCCCTGGCCTTCGCGATCGGCCAATGGTCTCCTTGGGAAGCTGCGGATCAGCCACTCCCTGATCCTCTCACGCCGGAAGCGCTGGCCGATCAGCTCGTGGCCTCGGCGCTGCGCCTTACGGGTACCGTCGGCGGCCAATCGCGCGTGATGTTCGAGAATTCAGCCTCCGGGCAGCAGCTTTCGGGGAATGAGGGCATCGATTACGCGGCCTTCTACGAGAACGCATCGCCAATTATGAAGGAGCTCGTCGAAGATCTCTATGCAGAGGCGGGGCTGGACATCGACGAGGACATTGAGCGCATCAATTCCGCTCCCCGTATCACGGCGTCCGATTATGCGCTCGAGTACTGGGGCCAGCCGGGAAGAACTGCGGACGGGAACCTGCTAGTACCCACGATCCGCGTGCACAGCTTGGGCGACAACTCGATTCCCTATAGCCTGATGCAGGGCTACCAGGCGCTTGTCGAAGAGAAGGGAAAAACCGATCTCTACCGTCAGTCGCTTCTCAAGTTCACCGACCATTGCGGCTTTGAGACGGCCGAAACGACCGCTCTCGTTGAGGTGATGATGGAGCGGCTGGAAACGGAAGAATGGCCCGACACCTCGCCCGAAGCCCTGAATGCCGCCGCCGCCGAGCTCGATCTGGACGAGGCCCGCTTCATGGAGGAAGACGGTTGGCGCGTTGAAGAGTACAATCGTACCTGGATAGCCGGGGAATAAAGGCATTCCATGCAATGATGCGGAACGCGGATTGGTCGGCTCCGGCCTTCACCGCCGCTTTCGCCGCACTGTCCCCATCCACGGCGCGATTTATCGATACTCGTGCCGTGGACACGCTGGGCATTCGCTGGCGACGGCTCTTCCGTGCTCCCGCAGTCAGGCGGCGTAAGCTCACGACCCTGCTGATCAGCATTCC
>NZ_CAXAXY010000014.1:0-45080 GCF_963972885.1 uncultured Pelagibacterium sp.
GGCCGTGGGAGGAGAATGGCACGAGGATGATGGGGCGGGGATAAAGTTTTTTACGGCTGGGCGGGTAAGGGCTTGCTCTCCAGCATCTCATCCTCCCCCGCGTCATCCTCGGGCTTGACCCGGGGATCCGCAACGCTGCTGTTGTGCAGCGCAGAAGTGGCGCCCCCTCGCGTCTCACGGCTCCTCAACCCCTTCACCGGCTGCCCGACGCAGCAGATCCCCGGGTCGAGCCCGAGGATGACGATGGGGTGGGGTGAATGGTGGTGATGGAGCCGAGAAGGCGGCCCAAGCCCCACTGCTATATTGGACTTGATCCGGGACCCAGCAGCCTTGCCCATACTCCGGTGCGAGAGGAGAGACACATGGACCCCGGCTTTCGCCGGGGAAGCGAGGGGAGGAAATAGCGGGGGCAATGGAGCGGGAATCCGGGGGAGCGGTGGGGCAGAGGAGCGAGGAGGGGCGCTGGCGCCGATCCGTCGACCGGTCTCCAATTCACTCTGCCGCACACATCTGTGTCAGGGGCTTGAGCGGGAGTGAAACCCTAACCGTCGCGGCCTCAGTCCTTCTTCCCGAACAGCTTTTTGAGCATGTCGGCCATGGGACCGGATTCGGGGAGCTTGGTCTGGGGAGTGGATGGGCGGGCCTGCCGGACATGGCTTTGCGCTTTGGGTGCGGACTTATCCGCTTCGGACTTCGATGCTGAAGGAAGGGCGAGCGCAAGCTTGTTCATCAGCGCTGCCGCGTCACCTTTGGCAATCAAAGCGGCATTTTTAGCAAGCGCGTCGAGCAGCGGTTCCAGCCATTCGTTTTCGGCCTTGTGGAAGTTCGAGAGCACATGGGAATGCACGCGGTCCTTATGGCCCGGATGGCCGATGCCCAGACGGATACGCACGAAATCCTTGCCCAGATGGCTTTCGATGGAGCGCAATCCATTATGCCCGCCATTGCCGCCGCCCGTCTTGACGCGCACCTTGCCGGGGGCGAGGTCGAGTTCGTCGTGGATGACGGAAATATCGGCAGGAGCGAGCTTATAGAACTGGGCAGCCTGGGCGACGGAATCGCCCGAGCGGTTCATGAAGGTCTGGGGCTTGATCAGCATGATTTTTTCGCCATCGATCACGCCTTCGGACACGAGGGCGGAAAATTTCTGGCGAAAGGGTGGGAAACTGTGCTGGCGGGCGATCTCGTCGACGGCCAGAAAGCCGATATTGTGCCGGTGGGCAGCATATTCGGCGCCGGGATTGCCGAGCCCTACGATCAGGTGCATCGCATCTCTCCGGGAAAAGCGGGGCCGGCGGCTTTTTGCTGGTCACGCTTCCGAACCGGAAAAGTGGATGCCACTTTTCCTGGAAGCGCTCCGAGCCGCCGGCCCGAAGGTTTTAGTCTTCGTCTTTTTCGCCTTCGTCGCCTTCATCGGCGTCCGCGTCTTCAGCGCCTTCGGACGAGCGCAGGGCAGACGGAGCAGCGATGGTGGCGATGGTGAAGTCGCGGTCGGTGATGGTCGGGACGACACCCTCGGGCAGGTCCACGGCCGAGATGTGCAGCGAGTCGCCGACTTCGGCCTTGGACAGATCGACCACGAGGTATTCGGGGATCGAATCGGCCGGAACGGACACTTCGACAGTGTGCCGCACGACGTTGAGCACGCCGCCCTTCTTGAGGCCGGGGGACTTTTCTTCGTTCTCGAAGTGGACGGGAACTTCGACGGTAAGGGTCGAATTCTTGCCCACGCGGAGAAAGTCCACATGCACGAGGAAGTCGCGCACGGGCTCAAGCTGGTAATCCTTGGGGATCACGCGGTGCTTTTTGCCGTCCACATCGATCTCGATGACGTGCGAGAGAAACCCGCCGTCATGAATCTTGCGGAACGTATCCTTGTAGGAAATCGCGATGGAAAGAGGGGCTTTCTTATCGCCGTAAATAACGGCAGGAACCAGACCTTGACGACGCAGTTCACGAGCGGCCCCCTTGCCCACCCGGTCCCGCACCGAAGCCTTCAGCTCGACGCTCATGGAAATCATCCATTGGTTGGGTGCGTTTCTCCGGATTTTTCCTTGTCACGTTTCCGAACCGAAAAAGTGGTGTCCACTTTTTCTGGAAACGCTCCGAACGAAACGCGCGCCCGTCCTCCAGGGGTGACGAGCGCTTCATGGAGCGGGTCTATACAGGAGGCGGAAAAATTGGGCAAGAGGCCCGATAGCGCTAGTCTTCGTCTTCCGTCAGTGCTTCGAGCCCGCGCCGGCTCATTTCATCGAGCGCCGCGGCGCGCAGTGTCATGGCGCGTTCGGTCAACGGTCCATCGGGATCGTGATGGACACGGAACAGGCGGCTGGTGCCGAAGCGCTTGTGCATGTGCACGAGCATTGCGTCGGGCCAACCGGGAATTTCATCGAGAAGAGCCAACAGCTCGGTCTCGGCGCTTGAGCGCGGGGCCACCAGAGGGTGGCGGGGAGGGGTCTTTTTCACTGATACTTCCACATACGCAGCGTACGCGGTCATGGCTGGCTCGCCCCACCGGATCTTCCGCAGAAAAGGAAAATGCCGGAGCCAGTGCAAGGTTCCGCGTACAGGCAGCGCTTGTGGCTGAGTCGTGGTCATCGGTCAAAATCCCCTCGCTTCCATTCGAACAATGGCAGCGTGAGAGATTCGCCGATCGGGCGGCAGCCGGGATGATTCCGGGCCCTGGTGTTAAGGTGTTGTTAACGCTGGCTGCGTGCGGCGTTCAGTCGAACAGGCTCGAAACCGACTGTTCGGACGCTGTGCGGGCTATTGCCTCGCCGATCAGGGTTGCGATCGAAATGTGGCGGATCTTGCCGACCTTGGCGACGGCCTCGGTCATATCGATGGAATCGGTGGTGACCAGTTCCTTGAGCCGGGATTTAGCAATGCGCTCGGGTGCGTCGCCCGAGAGGACGCCGTGGGTGATATAGGCCGAAACTTCCCTGGCGCCGGCATTGAGCAGCGCCTCGGCCGCGTTGACCAGCGTGCCGCCGGAATCGACGATATCGTCGATCAGAATGCAGGACTGGTCCTCGACGTCGCCGATGATGTTCATCACTTCGGATACGCCGGCGCGCGGGCGGCGCTTGTCGACGATGGCCAGTTGCGCGCCGATGCGGTTGGCGACGTTGCGGGCCCGCAATACGCCACCGACGTCGGGGGAGACGATCATCACCTTGGAGGTGTCGTAGTTTTCGGCGATGTCACGGGTGAGGACCGGAGCGGCGTAAAGATTATCGGTCGGGATATCGAAAAAACCCTGGATTTGCGGTGCGTGCAGATCCAGGGTCAAAATGCGGTTGGCGCCGGCATGGGTTATGAGGTTGGCCACAAGCTTTGCCGAAATCGGCGTGCGGGGGGCCGATTTGCGGTCCTGACGCGCGTAGCCGTAATAGGGCAGGACCGCCGTGATGCGACGGGCCGAGGAGCGGCGCATCGCGTCGATCAGGATCAGCAATTCCATGAGATTGTCATTGGCCGGAAAGGACGTGGACTGGAGGATGAACACATCCTCGCCGCGCACGTTTTCGTGGATCTCCACGAAAATTTCCTTGTCGGCGAATTTCTTGACCGACGCGTCGGTCAGTGGAATTTCGAGATAGTCGGAAACGGCCTTGGCCACGGTGAGGTTTGAGTTGCCCGTCACCAGCTTCATGGTCAGCCTCTATATGTGCCCTGATCGCCAGAGGCCGCCAATGCCCCGAGCTTGTGGGGCGGACGTTTAGACCCCGAAGGCCGCAAACTCAATATGACTTTTGAATGAAGGTGAAGGGCGGTTAACGGTGTTGCCCGTCTGCACAGGGTGTCACCCCCTCGCAATGAGCGCAATCTGGCGGCCCGCGCGTGTGTTGTTGTGGGTCGCGTAGCGGTGGGAGAAGTAGAGATCGGGATGGGCGTAGGTACAGCTTCCGACCGATTCGACTGTGCCGATGCCCAGCGATTTTGCCTGCGAGAGCACGAGGCCGGGCACGTCGAAATGGGGCCGGGGCCAGCCCTCGGTGATGATGAAATCGGCAGCGTCGGGGAACTGGGCACGAATCTCGTCGGCCATCTCCTCGCCGATCTCATAATTTGGGGCCGATATGGCCGGGCCGATGGCGGCGATGATGTTGGCGCGCGAAGCCCCCAACTGTTCCATGGCGGCGACGGTATTGGCCAATATGCCGCCGACGGCACCTTTCCAGCCGGCATGGGCCGCGCCGATTATCCCTGCCTGGGGATCGGCAAGCAGAATGGGCGCGCAATCGGCAGTCAGAATGCCCAGCGCGATGCCCGACCGGGTGGTGACCATGGCGTCCGCTTCGAGACGATCTCCAACCCTGAAGCCATTGTCGACGACATGGACGTGGGTGCCATGAACCTGTTTGGCGAGAGCGACTTCAATGGGGCCGCCCTTGAGGGCCATGACGGCGCGATGAACATTGTCGACGACATTGGCCGCGTCGTCACCAACCGAGCGCGAGGCGTTGAGCGAGGCGAACTCGCCTTCAGACACGCCGCCGCGCCGTCCGAAAAATCCGTGACGGACAGCAGGCGCTTCGGTGATTGCTGGGCTTTTTTCGATGGGCGGATGCATTGTGAGGCAGGCTTTCTCTACGCGGGGAACCCCGCTGGGCGCAGTCCCGGGCTGGCAGCGCACAGAACCTTGAACAACTCACCCATCTGATCGGCCCGTGTGAGCCGGTCGAAGGCCGATGCGAGGGAGGCGGCCTTTTGCGGGTTTGCCGTGGCGAGTGCTAAATGACGCTCGGCCAGCCCCAATGATGTAAGAAAACTGCCCTGGGTCACAATGGGGTGGACCGTCAACCCAGCCATGCGCCCAGCGCGCCCCAGAGCTTCGAAATCCACATGCGTTGTGAGATCGGCCGCGCCGGGTTGAGCGAGGGGATCGACGGGAGCATGGCGGGCAAGAGCCTGCAGGGTTTCGCCGGGTTGGGTGTGCGCGTAGCCATAATCGATGGTGAGCAACGCACCGCCACGCGGGCCGAGAAGGCGGCAGAGCTGGCCCATGAACTGTTGCCCCGCCAGCCCGATTTCGGCGACCTCGCCATCTTCCGCCGATGCGAAAGCCTCCCCGATCAGAGCTTCCTGATAAGGCGTGGGCGACAGACCGAAGACGCGCTGGCCATCGGCAAGTCCGACGCTGCGTTCATACCATTTGCCCTCGCGTCTGACGAATTGGCGGACCGGGAGCGCGTCGAAGAATTCGTTGGCGATGATGATGAGCGGAGAGGCGCCAAGGGTTTCGACGTCCTCGATCCAGTCGGGCGAATGGGCCGAAAGCCTTTCGCGCTGCATGGCGGCGAGGACCGGATTGGTTTCGTAGAGTTTGAGGTCGAGAGCCTCGGCGAGGCCGGTGGCACGGGTTGCGACGCGGAGGGCGTCGGCAAGAAGCGTTCCGCGTCCGGGCCCGAGCTCGAGAAGCGTGAATTTTTCCGGACTGCCCATCTGGAGATAGAGATCGGCGATCCACGCTCCGATCATTTCGCCAAAGGTCTGGCTGATTTCGGGGGCGGTGATGAAGTCGCCGCCGGTGCCGAGCGGGTCGGCCTTGCGGTAATAGCCGCGTGTGGGATGGGTCAGGCACAGGCCCATATAGCTCGCCAGCGACATCGGTCCTTGCTGGCGGATCTGCATGTCGATCAGATCGCCCAGGGAGGGGCCCGGCTCAGCCATGACGACGCTTTTGACTCCAGACAATCAATGCAATGCCCGTAATCAAGATAGGCAGCGAAAGAACCATGCCCATGGTCAGCCAGCCGAAGGCGAGATAGCCGATATGGCTGTCGGGCAGGCGGAAGAATTCGACGAAGATACGCGAAAGCGCATAGCCGACGCCGAAGATTCCTGCTGCGGTGCCGGGGCGACGCAGCACCAGTTTGACGTGCGTGAAATAGCGGATGACGAGGAACAGGAGGACGCCTTCGAGCAGGCCTTCATAGAGCTGGCTGGGGTGGCGCGGCAGGTCGCCGCCGCCGGGGAAGATCACGCCCCAGGGCATTGTGGTGACAGAGCCGTAGAGTTCGGCGTTGATGAAATTGGCAACCCGGCCGAGAAACAGGCCGATGGTGGCGCAGCAGGCGAGCAGGTCCAGGCCTGACAGGATGTTGGCCTTCTTGCGGCTGAGATACACGATCATGGCAACCATCAGGCCCAGCATGCCGCCATGAAAGCTCATGCCGCCGTCCCAGAGGGCAATGATCTGGCCGGGGTTTGCGGCAAAGACCAAAGGATCGTAGAACAGAACGTAGCCCAGCCGTCCGCCGACGATGATGCCGATGACGATCCAGAAGGTGAAGTCGAACAATTCGTCGGGGGTCATGGGTGGAGTGCCATTGACCCAGAGCGATTTGCGCCTGAGCAGGAGCATGCCGTATCCTACGCCGAGGAAAATGCCGGCCAGGTAGGCCAGTGCATACCAGCGGATGACGATGGGTCCGATGGCAAAGGCGACCGGATCGATCATGGGGAAGGGCACGTGGGGCCTCGAAGCTGATTGCGATTTTGCGGGACCATGCCGCCCGGACCGGCTCTGGTCAAGCGGTCCTCGAGCCCCTACATAGTTGGCAGTGGGCCGGACGGCCAAACAAGAGGAAGTGAGCGATGTCGCAAGGACAAAAGTTTTTCGACGATCTGGGGCGGTTGATGAACGATGCCGCCTCGGTTGCCGATGGTGCGCGCCGCGAGGCGGAGACAGCCATCCGGGGCCAGATGGAGCGGGTCGTCAACGATCTCAACCTCGTCAAGCGCGAGGACTATGACGCATTGCGCGAACTGGTGAGCATCCAGGGCGAGGAAATCGAAGCCCTGCGCCGCGAACTCGAAGCATTCAAACGCCGCAAGAAGACCACCTAAGTATCATGCGGGTCGCGGTCATTTCCGACGTCCACGCCAATGTGCTGGCGCTTGAAGCGGTGCTGGCCGACATCGCGCGGCACGACGTGGAGAAGATCCTCAATCTCGGCGATCATTTCGCCGGACCCCTGTGGCCCAAAAAGACCGCCTCGGTCATGGCTGAACTCGATATGGTGGCGATCCGCGGCAATACCGATCGCTACCTCGCACAAGGCGATGCGGATTTGCTCGATGAGGATGATCTGAAGATCATCGACGCTATCGAGGGTGAGCCGATGAATTGGCTCAAGCAACTGCCCGAGACGGCCATTTATGCCGATGCAATCTTTATGAGCCATGGAGCGCCGCGATCGGACGAGACCTATTGGCTCGACCGCAAGGTCAAAAAGCACGGCTTCCGTGTTTCCTCGCTCGAAGAGGTAGAGGCTGAACTGCCCCATGGCGATTATCCGGTCTATTGTTGTGGCCATACCCATATTGCGCGGGTGGTGACGCTGGACGACGGGCGGATCGTTTTCAATCCTGGCAGCGTGGGGCGGCCCTCGTTCAACATGAACGATCCTGTGTCAGCGGCGCGGCTTTCGCCGGCGGCCGCCTATGCCATTGTCGAGCTCTCGGCGGGAAAATGGCACGTCAATCTGCGGCAGGTGGCTTATGACAACATGGCGGCGTCTGCCATGGCGCGGGCATGGGGCAATGAAACCTGGGCCCGCGATCTCGCCGAAGGGCGCACGCGCTAGAGCGCTTTGTGACAGTGGTGTAAAACCCTGTGGTTTGAAGGGTTTGTTAAGAACCCGTTAACCATATCGCTCCGATCATCCACAAGAGAATTTCGGTTTTGGGCCCGCGTTTCTGGGTCCCTGCCGGAGGTGCAGTGTACAGTCGAGACAAATGACGATTCGTACATCCTGTCCCCGGCCGAGCCGGTTCGGTTGTGCCGCGTAAGGCGTCCGGCATCCTGTCGGCCGCTGCATCTTCGAACCCAACGCATAAGCGTGCGGAGCCAGCCATGTCACTCCTCGAATTGGAACTGGATCGGACCATTCACCCGGTCGATATTATCGAGCACATTGCCGCGATCAGCGACTGGTCGTTCGAGCGGCAGGACGCTGACGAAATCTCCATTTCGGTCAAAGGGGGCTGGAGCGACTATCACGTGTCGTTCAACTGGATGGAGGAGATGGAATCGCTCCATCTGGCCTGTGCGTTCGATCTGAAGGTGCCCGAGGCGCGCCGTGGTGAAATCAAACAGCTCATCTCGCTGATCAACGAGCAGCTTTGGATCGGTCATTTCGACATCTGGAGCAAGGAAGGCGTGGTTCTGTTCCGGAACTCGCACCTGCTTTCGGGCGGCGCGGAGGTCTCGCCGCAGCAATGCGAAGCGCTGTTGCGCTCGGCGACCGAGAGTTGCGATCTCTATTATCAGGCGTTTCAGTTCGTGGTCTGGGCCGGAAAATCTGCCTCCGATGCCCTGGCGGAAGTGATGTTTGAAACCGTGGGGCAAGCATGAGCCTTTCGACTGCCGGCTCGGTGCTGCTGATCGGCGCCGGCAAGATGGGTATGGCGATGGCGGCAGGCTGGATGCGGGGCGGCCTGCCCGGTCCGGCGCTAACGCTGGTCGACCCGCAGCCCCATGACAGCGTTTCGGCATTTGCCAGCAAGCACGGCGCCGTGCTGCGCACCGATCTTCCCGACGAGACGCCGCGTGTCGTGGTGCTGGCCGTCAAACCCCAGATCATGGATGGCGTGCTGGGCGTGGCAAGGCCGTTGGTTGGGACCGAAACGCTTGTGGTGTCGATCGCTGCCGGAATTTCTTCGGACAAGATTGTTGCAGGTCTGGGCACCGACCGCGTGGTGCGGACAATGCCCAATACGCCTGCCCAGATCGGCAAGGGCATTTCGGGCGCTTTTGCCGGCGATGCGGTTACGTCCGAAGACCGACAATTGACCGAGGCGCTTTTGGCGGCAGCGGGTGGCGTGGTCTGGGTTGAAAACGAGACACTGATCGATGTGGTTACTGCGGTTTCCGGATCCGGGCCGGCCTATGTGTTCCATCTCGTCGAAGCCATGGCGGCGGCCGGTGAAGGCGAGGGGCTGAGCCCGGAACAGGCCATGGTCCTGGCGCGCCAAACAGTGATCGGGGCTGCTGCATTGCTGGAAGCCGATGACAGCACGGCCGCGCAATTGCGCAAGAACGTCACCTCTCCCAACGGAACGACGCAGGCAGCGCTCGATGTGTTGATGGCACCCGATGGGCTTGGCGCCTTGATGAAACGGGCGATCAGCGCAGCCCGCAAGCGAAGTGAAGAATTGGGGCAATGAGCGAAGCCATTTCGTTTGACGACTTTCTCAAGGTCGATATCCGCACCGGGACGATCGTCGAGGCGCGGCCGTTCCCGGAGGCACGCAAGCCGGCGATCATAATGCTCATCGATTTCGGACCGGAGTTGGGGATCAAGAAATCCTCGGCCCAGATCACCGTTCATTATACGCCCGAGCAACTGATCGGTCGTCAGGTTATGGCGGTCGTAAACTTCCCGCCGCGCCAGATCGGGCCGCTGAAATCTGAAGTGCTCACGCTTGGTTTCGAGGATGAAAGTGGCGCCATCGTGCTCGCCGCGATCGACAAGCCGGTGCCCAACGGACGCAAGCTGATGTAATCGGCATGAGAAGGGCTCGCTTGTCTTGGTGCGTGGCTTTGCCATATAGGTGAGCCTCCTCAGACCGGAATTAGCAATTGACCAAGCCGGACCTTATTCCCACCGAACGCGAACCCCGTCTGCTTGGATCGAAGCGCTCGGCGCTGGTGCCGCCCATGGCGGTGGCCCGCTGGCTGATCATCCTGATCCTGCTGGCGTGTGTTTATTTCTTTCACGGCTTTCTCGTTCCCGTTCTTGCCGCCTTGATCATCGGCTTTGCGAGCTGGCCGGTCTATCGGCGCGTTCTGGGCACGGTGGGCGGAAATCGCACGCTGGCGGCGAGCCTGATGATCGCCGTGATCGTGCTGTTTATCCTGATCCCCATTCTGATGGCGTTGAGCTACGCGACCAATGAAGCTCAGCAACTTATTCGATGGGGTGTCGCGACCAACGCAAATGGAGCCGCCGCACCGGACTGGTTCGCAACGCTGCCGTTCGTTTCCGAATGGGCTACTGAACAATGGGATCTCTATGTTGGGCGGCCCGGGGCGTTAAGCCAGTATGTCGCCTATATCGGGGGTGCTAACGCCTACAACATTTACCAGACGGTGCTCGCCGCGGGGGGAAGTTTTCTCGATCTGGCGCTGAACCTGCTGTTCATGCTGATCGCGCTGTTGTTCGTTTATCGCGATGGCGCCAACCTGGCCGAGCAGCTCGACCGGTTCGGCGAGCGCATTCTGCCCACGCGCTGGCAGCGGCTGTCGCGGGTGGTGCCGGCGACGATCAGTTCGACGGTAACGGGCATGACCATCATCGCGATCGGTGAAGGCATCGTTCTGGGGATCGCCTATGCCTTGGCGGGTGCGCCGTCACCTGTGCTGTTGGGTGTGGTCACGGGCGTGGCAGCCATGATTCCGGGTGGCGCGCCGCTCTCGTTCACGCTGGTCTCGATCTATCTGATGGCCAGCGGATCGATCGTCCCGGGCATCGCGCTGTTTGTCTGGGGTTCGGTCGAGCTGTTTATCGTCGACAAAACGCTGCGGCCCAAGCTGGTCGGGGGGCCGATCAAGCTGCCGTTCCTGCCGACGTTTTTCGGGCTGATCGGCGGGGTCAAGACGATGGGTTTTGTCGGCCTGTTCATCGGCCCGGTTTTGATGGCGCTTTTTGTCTCGATGTGGCGCGAGTGGGTTCACGATCTCGACCAGGTCGACAATGACGGCGGCGCGGGTCTTGCCGTGCCGCCCGAGGTCGAGGATTTACGCGATGCCCGCATAGATCAGGCCCAGAAGGAGCAGGCCTAGCACGACGCGGTAGATCACGAAGGGCGTGTAGGACTGGCGCTGCAGCCATTTCATCAACAGCGCGATGCTGGCCAATGCGGCAAAGAAGGCAAGGACGCCGCCAAACAGCGCGTCGGACGTCACCTGCGCATTGCCGGCCTGATAGAGATCGTAGCCAGCCAGCACGCCGGCGCCCAGGATTGTGGGGATCGAAAGCAGCATGGCAAGGCGGGCCGAAAGCGGCCGGTCCATGCCCACGAAGCGTCCAGCCGTCATGCAGATTCCAGAGCGCGAGACGCCAGGAATGATGGCGATGCACTGGGCGATGCCGACAACCATTGCATCGCGAAGCGAGAGGGTTTCGAGCGTGCCGTTTTGTTCGGGGCGCCGGTCGGCCAGCCAGAGCAGAACGCCGAAGATAATCGTGGTCCAGGCGATGATCGTTATGTTGCGGCCGGCCTCGGTGACCAGGTCCTTGGCGAGAAAGGCAATGACCACTATGGGAAGCGAGGCGGCGATCACGACGAGCAGAGTGCGAAAGCGCGGACCCATCCTGCCCGTAATGCCATCGACCAGTCCCATGAACAGCATGATGACGTCACGCCAGAAATAGACGATGACCGCGCCAAGCGAGCCGACGTGAAGCGCGATATCGAGCGCAAGTTCCTCAGCGGGCGTCATGGTTGTTGAGGCGACGCCCAGAAGGCCGAGCAGCCAGCGGCCCAGAATCAGATGGGCCGAGGAACTGATGGGCAAGAACTCGGTGATGCCCTGAACGAGGGCCAGAAAGACCGTGCTGATGATATCCAATTTAAGGGGCGTCCTATGACATCGGTTCGATGAGGCGCAGGGTGCGCAATAATTGGTGGTCGCCCCGCTCGGTCATTTCGGCAAAAAAGTGTCGGACGCAGTCACGGGTGTCCTCGGGCAGGGCAGCAAAAGCAGCCTCGATGCGGCGGGCCTGAGTGGCGCTCAGAACCTCGAAAAAGTCGCGGCCCTTCTCGGTGGGAAACAGCAGGCGCTGGCGGCGGTCGGTCTCGCCATGTCGCTGGGCAACATATCCGCTGTCGATCAATTGGCGCAGGACGCGCGCCAGGCTCTGCTTGGTGATCCGCAGGATATCGAGCAGATCGGCCACCGTCATGCCCGGACGCAGATTGACGAAATAGATGACACGGTGGTGGGCCCGGCCGAACCCCTGCATTTCGAGCAAGGCATCCGCATCGCGAACGAAGTCCCGGTAGGCAAAGAAGAACAGGCCCATGATATCGATGGGCATCTCGGGAAAATCGTAGATGGCTGAATTTATGTCAGCCTTATTGACATTTATCGAATGCGCTGGCATCGTCCTACCAATATCTTTGCCTTCTAATGAGTTATCACAGAGCCGCTTTGGTTTGCCAAGTGGTGAGAGAATACTGCAATATGGGGCACAGATCGTGGCCGAACGGCCCAAAGCCAACAAACGTATAATCGGGAGATAAAGATGGCCACCGTGCCAATGGATCAGCGAGACGGTTGGATCTGGTACAATGGAGAGATGGTTCCCTGGAAGGATGCCAAGCTCCATGTGCTGACTCACGGTCTTCACTATGCCAGCAGCGTCTTTGAGGGGCAGCGCGCTTATGGCGGAGAGGTGTTCAAGCTGCGTGAGCATACCGAGCGGCTGATCTTTTCGGGCAAGACGCTCGATTTCACAATTCCCTATTCGGCCGACGAGATCGACGAAGCTTGCCGTCAGGTGCTGGCCAAGAACAATCTTGTCGATGCCTATATGCGCCCGGTCGCCTGGCGCGGGTCCGAAACCCTTTCGGTGCCTGCACGCGACAACAAGGTGCACCTGGCAATCGCCGCCTGGGTGTGGCCGAGCTATTTTTCCACAGAAGAGCGCCTGAAAGGCATTCGCCTTTGCTGGGCCGACTGGAAGCGGCCCTCGCCCGAAACCATTCCATGCAAGGCAAAGGCCGCGGGTCTTTATATGATCTGCACGCTTTCCAAGCACACAGCCATGGACAAGGGCTATGCCGACGCATTGATGCTCGACTATCGCGGCTATGTGGCCGAAGCGACGGGCGCGAACGTTTTCTTTGTCAAAGGCAAGGACATCACCACGCCGCTGCCGGACTGTTTCCTCGATGGCATCACGCGCCGCACGCTGATCGGGCTGGCCAAGGCCAATGGCTATACGGTCACCGAACGGCACATCAAGCCCGAAGAGCTTGCAGAGTTCGACGAGTGCTTCCTGACCGGCACGGCCGCCGAAGTGACGCCGGTTTCTGAAGTGGGCGAGTACAAATTCACCCCGGCCGATGCCTGCCGGACGCTGGTTGAAGCCTATATGAGCGAAGTGCAGCCCAAGCAGGCGGCTGCGGAATAAAAAGCTGCACTATCGCAGAGATTTGGGAGCCGGGGAGAAATCTCCGGCTTTTTTCATGACCACCGGGCGGTGGCCTTGTCGTCGCTGTCCTTTGCCTCGACCCAGCGGGCTCCGTCCGGTCCCTCTTCCTTTTTCCAGAAAGGGGCGGTGGTCTTCAAAATATCCATGATGAAGTTGGCGGCGTCGAAAGCGGCTTGCCGGCGCGGGGCGAGGGTCATCACCTGAACTATCGGCTCGCCGGGATAGAGCTTGCCGAAACGGTGGATGATTTCGGCATCGAGGAGAGCGAAGCGCTCGATTGCGTTTGTGCGCAATTGCTCGAGTTGGCGCCGTGCAAGAGCCGGGTAGTGCTCGAGAGTCATCGAAGAGATCGGGTCTTCGCGAGTGGAGCGCACCAGGCCGGTAAAGGTGACAGCAGCCCCGGCACCCTCGTTTGCCTTGAGAAAGGCATTGAAGAGCGTTCCGGGATCGAACGGATCGGCTTGCAGGCTGACGCCCATCTCAACCACCCGTCATGGGCGGGAAAAGCGCTACGGTCTTGGCGTCTCCCAGCGGTGTTTCGTGGTCGACGAGTTCGTCGTCGATGGCGGCCCGGATGAGCTTGCGGTTTGCCGCGGCCAAAGCAAAGCCTTCGTCGTGACGGGTCATCCATTCGATGAGGTCGGCTATCGTTGCGACGGAATCGGGTGGGGTCACGTCATCGCTGTCCCGTCCGAGGCGTTCGCGCAACCAGGCGAAATAGAGAATTTTCATATCGGATCGTCCTCGTTGCGCGCCATGTGTGCCGAAACCCCCGACCAATATTGCCAGCCGGTGATGGCGGTGAGAATTGCGGCGAGCCAGAGGAGAATATCGCTCAACTCCCGCGTGCCGGGGATAAGCGGCTCGGCGATGACGATGCCGAGCGCAACGAGTTGAACCGTCGTTTTGTATTTGGCGAGCTTTGAGACCGGCACAGTGATCTTTTCGGTGCCCATGAATTCACGCAGGCCGGACACGAAGATTTCGCGCAGCAGGATGATCGTGGCCGGGATCAGGTCCCAGACGCCAAAACTTCCATCAAAGCAGAAGACCAGCAGCAGGGCGCCAACCAGCAGTTTGTCGGCGATGGGGTCTAGCATGCGGCCGATCGGGGAGACCGAACCGTATCTGCGCGCAAGGTATCCATCGAAAAAGTCGGTGACCGCGGCAGCGATGTAAAGCAGCAGCGCCAGCCAGCGCAGGGGCGAATTGTCGGCGAGAAGAAACAGCATGATGACCGGGATCGCGAAGATGCGGCCGTAGGTCAAAAGGTTTGGCAGACGGGCCATGTCGAATCTGGTTTCGGTCATCGTGTGTCCTTGGCCCCTGGTCATCTTTGGTTGAAGTGATCGTAGATCAGTTGAGCCATGGCGGTCGAGATGCCGGGCAGGGCGGCGATATCGGCGACCGAGGCGCGCGAGACCGCCTTGGCCGAGCCGAAATGCTGGAGCAGCGCACGCTTGCGTGTGGGACCGATGCCGCCGATCTCGTCGAGGGGGTTCTTGACCATCTCCTTTTTGCGCCGGGCGCGGTGCGTTCCGATGGCGAAGCGGTGGGCTTCGTCGCGCAGGCGCTGGACGTAATAGAGAACGGGATCGCGAGCCGGCAGCATGAAGGGCTCCTTGCCTTCCATGTAGAAAGTCTCACGGCCCGCATTGCGTTCCTCGCCTTTGGCGATACCGATGACGGTCACATCGCGCGGCAGGTTCATTTCGGCCAAGACCGCCTTGACGGCATTGGTCTGGCCGGCACCGCCGTCGATCAGGAGGACGTCGGGCCAGTCTGGCATCTCGGTGGAATCGTCTTCGGCTTGGGGGTCGCTTTCATTGGCCAGCCGGGTGAACCGGCGCGTGAGCACCTCGCGCATCATGCCGAAATCGTCGCCGGGGGTGAGGTCTTTCGATTTGATGTTGAAGGTGCGGTAGTGCTTTTTCGATAGCCCTTCCATACCCGCAACGACCATGCCGCCCACGGCGTTGGTGCCCTGGATATGGGAGTTGTCGTAGATTTCGATGCGGCGCGGGGTTTCATCGAGACCGAAGGTTTCGGCCATGGCTTCGAGCAGCTTGCGCTGGCTGGCCGAATCCGAAAGGTGGCGGCCCAGCGCCTCGCGTGCATTGGTCAGTGCGTTGTCGACAAGCGTGCGTTTTTCGCCGCGGCGCGGCGTTTCGATCCGGACGACGCGGTCGGTGCGGGAGGACAGGGCCTCGCGCAGCAAGTCGGGTTCGGCCAAATCCTCCGAGAGCAGGACGAGCCGAGGCGGCGTGCGGTTCTCATAGAACTGGGCGATAAAGGCTTCGAGCACTTCGGCGTTCGTGCTGTCATCGTCGGCGCGCGGATAGAAGGCGTAATTGCCCCAGTTCTGGTGCGCGCGGTAAAAGAACACCTGCACACAGAAATTGCCCGCCTCGTTGTGGATGGCGAAGACGTCGGCCTCGGGGATCGATTGGGCGCCGGTCCCGGTAGAGCCCTGAATGAGTGCCAGCGCACCAAGGCGATCGCGCAGCATGGCGGCGCGTTCGAAATCGAGCGCTTCGGCGGCGCCGTTCATTTCCTTTTGCAGATGATCCTGCACCGCCTTGGTCTTGCCCGAGAGGAAGGCGCGGGCCTCGGCGACAAGTTCATTGTAGTCCGGGATCGAAATGACGCCGGTGCAGGGCGCAGCGCAGCGCTTGATCTGGTGTTGGAGGCACGGGCGGGTGCGCGCGGCGTAAAAGCTGTCCGAGCAATTGCGCAAGAGGAACGCCTTTTGCAGCGCGGTGATGGTCCGGCTGACGGCGACGGCGGAAGCGAACGGCCCGAAATAGTCGCCCTTGCGGCGGCGCGAGCCGCGGTGCTTTGTGAGTTCGGGGGCCTCGTGTTCGGTTGCGATCAGGATGTAGGGAAACGTCTTGTCGTCGCGCAGCAGCACGTTAAAGCGCGGGCGCAGGCGCTTTATCATGTTCGCTTCGAGCAAGAGGGCTGCCGCTTCGGTCTCGGTTCGCACGAACTCCATCGACCGGGTCGAGGCGATCATGCGGTTGATGCGGACCGAATTGCCTTCATAGCTCGTGTAATTGGTGACGCGTGATTTGAGATTGCGGGCCTTGCCCACATAGATGACGTCGCCCTTCTCATCGATCATGCGATAAACGCCCGCGCCGGTGGGCAGGGTTTTGACGAAGCGCTTGATGATATCGGGGCCGGGGAGGGTTTCGTCTGTCATTGCTTGCGGGGGGTCGGCGCGTTGCGCGCGCTCCATTCGAGATGCTCGCCACCATCGAGCGCGATCATCTGACCAGTCATCGAGGGCAGGTTGAGGATCGAGAAGACGCCGTCGGCAATCTCGTCGGGATCGGCGCCGGTCTGCAGCGGCAAGCGCTGACGGGAGGCTTCAAATTCGCTTTCGGACTGGCGGGCATTGGCGAGGGTGGGGCCGGGGCCGATGGCGTTGACGCGGATGCGGGGCGCCAGGGATTGGGCGAGGGTGCGGGTGGCGGTCCACAGCAGGGATTTCGAGAGCGTGTAGGAAAAATAGTCGGGTGACAGCGAGAGGACGCGCTCGTCGATGAGATTGACGATATTGCCCTTTTCGTCGTCGGGCAGCTGGGCGGCGAAATCGCGGGCGAGGAAGACCGGCGCTTCGGCATGGACGGCCATGTGCAGATCCCACAAATCCTCATGGACAGTGTCGGCGCTGTCGGGCTCGAAGACCGAAGCATTGTTGACCAGGACGGTCAAAGGACCGAACGGCTCGGCAGCTTTGGCAATCAGGCCCATGCGGTCCTGGCGCTTTGCGAGGTCGGCACGCACGATTTCGGCGCGACCGCCATCGGCCGCGATGGCATCGGCCAGGTCCTGGGCCTTTTCGCCGGACGAGCGGTAATGAATGACGACCGCATAGTCCTCGGCGGCCAGGCGGGTCGCAATAGCCGCGCCAATTCTGTCGGCGGCGCCGGTGATGAGGGCGGTGCCTCTCATGATTTGCTCCTCGGTCGGTTGCCATCCGATTCGGGATCGATTTTTTCGGAATTCATGCTTCTGAGATAGGGAGAACGTAATGGAAACGCAACTGGCGTTCTATCGGCGGAACCTGCCGATCCCCCACATTATGAGGCCGGCGACAACGCATAGGCCGCCAAGCGGGGCGACGGACAGGCTGAGCAGGACCGCAACGAGGGCGGGCGCGCCAGGGAACAGCGTTGCCATGACGACCAGCGGCAAAAGGCCGATGGCCAGGAGCAGAGCTCCAAGTTGCATGAAGGCGATGCCCCAGCGGGATAGTCTCATGGACCGGCTCCTAGAATGACCTGTCACGATACCGGATCGTTCCTGACCCCAGAGTGAACGAGATTAGCATGAGATGATCGTGCGGGGAGAGCTTGCGGGAAGGATCGGTGATGGCCATGTTGGAGGGGCAACATCAATCACGGAGGCAGGCGGCTTGATTATCGTGCTCTATGCGGCGCTGGGACTGGCGGCGATTACCATTGTTGGCAATCTGATGCTGGCGAAGTGGAATACGCAGCGGGTCGAAAAAAGGATCGGCGAGCGGGCCGAGGCCTATCTGGCCAGCCTCGAGCGCGAGGGGGTGCCCGAGCCGCTTTCGGCGATGAGCGATATCGAGCGGCGGGAGACCGTTTTGAGCGCGGGGCGCGAGGTGCGGGCCGAGAGCGACAGACGCTTTTATGTGGCGACGATCGGCGGGATGGCGGTGTTTTTCGTGGCGCTCGGGTTCGGCATCGAAGCGGGCGGGATGCAGGCGTTCACTCTGGCGCTGGCAGTGGGCGGGGCGGCGCTCTACGGGGTGACCGTATTCATGCGCCGCAGCCTCAGATCGCGGCTGGCCGCGCGCGGGCTGGATGCCGAGCGGCTTCGAACAAACTGAAAATCCTGTTTGTCGCGTTGCCGAACCGAAAAGCCGGTCCTCACCTTTTCCGGCAACGCTCCTATTTCAGCCCCAGAACCGCACCACCGACATAGACCAGAACGCCGGCGGCGATGAGAGCCAGGGGCGCCAGAGCCAAAACGGATACAAACGGTCCGGAGCCGGCGGGGAGATGGATATTGCCGCTGGCCATGCCGCTGGCGATGGCGCGTTCGAGAGCGACGGCGCCAATGCCCGAGAGCATGAAACCGGATGCAAGCTTGACGTAGGATTTCATCGGATGGGTCCGCTATACGACTGACAGTGAAGCTAGCATATCGTTCCGGCGCGGGGAAAAAGCAAGATGGCCGGAGCGGTGAACACGCCGGCCATCTGTCACGGTTTGGAGCCGATCAATTGCCGATGCAGAAATAGCCGTTGGGGCCGTTAAAGCACACCTGGCTGTCGGGCCGGGGACGCGGGGGCGGGCCCGGGTTCCAGTGCGGAGGCCGCGGATTGTTCCAGTGCGGCGGGCGGGGCGGATTGTTGCCCCAGAACGGCGGGCGCGGCGGATTGGGGTGCCAGCTCGGCGGTGTGGGGCGCGGGGGCTGCCAGCTGGGCGGGTTGGGCCGGGGCGGCGTCCAGTTGCCGACTTCGCGCAGATAGTTCTGCGACGCCCAGCCGGTGCGGCCGTAGCGGCCCGTATCGAGAAAGCACCAGCCCGAGCGGCAGTACTGCACATCGACGACCTGATTGCGCTGGAGGGTGGTCACCACACCATAATTGGTGCCCGGACCCGAGCGCACGTTGAGGGCGTTTGTCGCGTAGGCTTCCCAGGCAAACGCGCCTGCGGTCATCATCGCGACCATGAGAGCGGCAAGGCCGCCCCTTATTGCTGTTTTTCCGAGAGCCATAACGCTTCTCCCATCGAGTGTTGCCGGCAGGTTTTCCGTCTGCCTTGGCCCTCAATAAAGCCCATTCAAGCTGAACCTTAACTGAATGTAATGTTTAGGTTGAGTTTTACATGTCTCACGGCGCGCCCCACTCCGGGCATGACGGTCCTAAATCCGGACCTATGCCCTTCGTTGCGCCTCCGACGGGGCGGCCAAAAAATTGGCCGGGGTCCTCGGCTGCGCCTCGTCCATTACATTCGGGTTTTCCCCGTCTCGCCCATGTCGATATCGCCGCCGGTCGCAGCGGCGAAAGCCAGTTTGGCCTTGGCGACGGCGCTGCCGGGGCCGTCCCAGAGTTCGCCGCGCGAGGGGGTGACGGTGAGGAGGCGGATGGCGGGGTCGTTTTCATCGTCCCACCAGGCTTTTGCGAAGTTGGAAAAGATTTCGGCGATCTTTGCGCGGTCGTTGGAGAGTTCGGCCTCGCCGGCGATCACCACGTAATCATTGGCGCCCTTGTCGACGAAGGCGCAGGAGACTTCGGGGTATTTTTCGATCTCCTCGTTCTTGTGGCCGGCCTCATCGACGAGGAAATAGAGCGCGTGCGCGTCGCGGTCGACATGCGCGGAGAGCGGGCGGGAATGCTGCTCGGAGCCGCTCCAGGTGGTGAGCATGCACACCCTTATGTCGTCGGCGAGCTTCCAGATCCTGTCTTCGGTCTGGGCGGGGGAAAGCTGATCGGCCTGTTCGGTGTGGTGGGACATGAGCAAACTCCTTTTTGTGTTCGGGGAGAACGGCGTGCGCGCTGAAAAAGTTGCCCGATGGTTTGCTCTTGCTCCCGCGCGTCATCCTCGGGCTTGACCCGGGGATCTGCAACGCCGCCACGCTGACGGAAGGAGTGAAACCCGCAATGCCGTCGTCGAAAACGCCTTCAGCGGCTTCCCCACCAAGCGGATCCCCGGGTCAAGCCCGAGGATGACGGTGGGGGGTAGTCGTTAGCGCGCGTGGAAGCGGCCGACGGCCGGAAGGCCTCGGGGGACAAGGGTGGGCGATGAACGGCGAAGCAAGCTTCATCCGATTTTTTGTAGTCAAGCGAAGCCAGCTTCGCCGTTCATGACCGGGGTTTTTGGCTTATGGCGGCGTCTCGGGCTGGGGTTTGTCGGGATAACACCATCGCTGGCGTTATCCACGGTGCCCCTCCGGGTTGCCCCGGTATGACGTGGACTCCCATCCTCGCCTGGCCATCCGTCCGCTTTGGGCCTTCCCCGCAGCGACCCGCGAGGAACCCGGACCGACCTGTCGGTTGGGATCGAAATGCCCGGAGGCCGATGCGACATGGGCACGGTCGCATGCTCCCCCTTTTTCCAATCCCGCCCTCACCGGAAGCTCGTATGCATCTTCGCCCTGGTGCGGTCGTGAGCCAAGATTAGGCGAGGCGGAGAGGGCGGGGATTAGTTTTCGGCCGCCGCCCGGCCTTACCAATCGTCGCCGATGTCGATGCCGTGGCCCAGATAGGCCTCCATGCGGGCTACCAGCGCCGTGTGAGCGTCGGAAATGGCCCGGCGTTCGGTCTCGCGGTCCGGGTCGTCATCGGGCACGGGGCAGAGATAGCCGTCGCGAATGCCACGCAGGATGCGGCCATTCATCATCCGCACGAGATCCTCGACGTTCCTTTCATGCTGTGCCTTGGCCTCCGCATCGGCCACGGGCCTGTCGAACCCCTTGCGCCTGCCGAACGCCATGAAGGCGTGATGGGCCTGGGCGAAGGCGATGGTGGCTTGCGAAAAACTGGTGGGCTCGCTGGCAGGCAGCACCGGCAGGCCGCGCGTCTCGATGGCGCGGGCCATCAGGCGCGCCATCTGCGCCATGAGATCGACGGCCATGCTCAGGACGGGCTCGGGCATCTCGGCGGTGGCGCGCGATTTGGCCTGCGCGGAGATTTCGGCCTGAAAGGCGGTGAGCCGCGCCATCAGCGCGGCATAGGCGGCGTGGGTGTCTTGGCGGGATTCAGAAGGGGTGGGGGTGGGTTTCTTGTGGCGGGGCATGGGCCGGTCTCCGTGTCAGGTCTGGCTCCGGCGGGGCGGAGGGTGACAGGAGAGGATAGGGGCGGTGGGAGCGGCGGGGATAAGTGGGGCGGGATCCGCAAAGAATCTGCGGTTCGGTGAATCCCATGTGCGTGCCGAAACCTTCCAAGTCATGTCGGGTTGGCTTTCGAGCCCAGCCACAATACTCGTGCTTCCGGTCACTCACCCCGTGATGAAGCGGCGTGCAATTGAATGATATTTGGGCGCGCTAGGTTAGGGGATGGGTGGAAAACCCTGACGTTTGGCATCGTTATACTTGCTAAGTCGTCCGACTTTGGCAAAGTGGTGTTACTTTGGGGGTGTCTAGCGGTATGAAGCAGATTGAAACTGTTAAAGCGTCCAAGCTTCTGGAGGTTTTCGAACACATAGAAGAGATCCGGCAAAAAAGGGCGGACAGAGAAATATGGTATCGTGGGCTAAGTTCGCAGAACTTTAAGCTCTCACCCGGCCTCCATCGCACGAAGGAAGAAATGCCCGTCGTCATTTCGCGGGAAGGACGGCTCTATAAGGAGTTTCATTTTCGCTCGCCTATGTACGATACCCTGCTCAGGACTGACATTTGGGATCAACTTTTCCTAATGTAGCACTACCGCCTGCCTACACGGTTATTGGACTGGACCTCCAGTCCGCTGATCGGGCTCTTCTTCGCGCTGAGTACATTTCAAAACAGCAAAGGCGCAAAAGGCCCGGCACTTTGGGTGCTAGATCCTGCTCGATGGAACGCTGGCATGTTATCAGACATCAGTGGTGCAGATACCATTTATCCTACTGATGATCCGATCGTAGACCAATATCACCCAACCAATTCGGGTGGTAGCAAACGCTCGGAGCCTCTCGCTATAGAAGGCGTGATTAACAATGCGCGGATAAGCGCCCAAAGAGGCAAATTCATTATTTTTGGGCAACAGAAGAAGACGTTGGAGCAATATTGCAACGATCACAAGGGATGGGCTGGCGATGTACCTCTAATGAGAATTGATATCGATTCTGCATCTGCTCCCAAGATGTTTTACGACCTTCAGCAGTACGGGGTGACGCATTCAAGTGTTTATCCAGACTTGGAAGGTTTGGCCGTCGAGATCAAAGCAAAGTACGGATACTGATATGTTTGAGGTACAAGCGCGAAATTTTCGATCTGCCCGATATTGGTATAGCCTCCGTCACCGCATCGATATGGAGCCTGAATACCAGCGAGCGGGAAACATTTGGTCATTAGAGGATAAGCAATTTCTCATCGACAGTATTCTTAACGAATATGATGTTCCTAAGTTGTATTTGGCTGATTTTACAACAATTAGAACAGATCTAAATGAGGAAAGTCTTCAGTTTTCCGTTATTGATGGAAAGCAAAGAATTGAGGCAATATTTGGTTTTATATCGAATGAGTTTACACTGAACAGAAATTTCATTTATCAAAGATCTGATGGCATAAATATTGGGGGGTTGTACTACAAAGATCTTGTTCGCAGGTACGACTGGGTCGCTGCTGTGCTCGAAGAGTATCCCATGCCCATTATGCATGTGGTGACGGATGAGCTGGATAAAATTAATGAACTATTTGTTCGACTAAACAAAGGGTCGACGTTAACAGGTGCCGAGAAACGAAACGCTATGATCGGGCCCATCCCGAAATACGTTTGTAAAATAGTAAGTCACGACTTTTTCTCTAGCTGTGTAAAATATCAAACGAAACGCGGTCAAAATCTAAACGCGGCTGCAAAAATACTTCTATTCGAATTGCACGGAGATGTTATTGATACAAAAAAGGTTAGTCTTGATCGGATGGTGGATGAATTTCGAGAAAACCATCTCCATGCGGAGAGTGCGTTCGAAAACGTGATGAACGTCTTGCAAAAAATGGTTCAGGTTTTTGGTATTCGCGATCCTCTTCTGGGCTCTCAAGGGCCGCTTCCCGTATACTATTGGTTCATAAGAAATACTGATGTAGGTGAACTTCATCTTGTGCGTGAATTCCTAGAACAATTTGCTGTAGCGCTAAGAGCGGAGGGTTCTAGTTTTTCACAGAACGAACTTGACGACTATCAAGCTGCCTCGCGGAGCATTAATGACGGCTGGTCGCATCGTCGGCGCGTCGATATATTGCAGCGAGAGTTCGATGCTTGGGTGCAACGTCATTGAAATAGGGCCGTATTTTGAAGGACGCCCTGACCTCCCAAGGCCCTCCAGTTTATGCTCAAGAAGCCTTTGATTTCGTCTTTTGGAGCCCTACCCGGCGGCCCGCTGCCAATCCCAAACACATCTCCAACTCAACACAGCCAGCGCTGTGGCCGCCTTGGTGAATGCTAAGAAATCATGCTGTTTCGATGGTGCCGTCAGCCTATCGCAGCTGTTCAAATCATTCGGCATCTTGGACGGTTAAGCGTAGTTCTATGGTCCTATCCGCTGGCGAAGGGAGAGTTGTATGCTGCTGAGTTCCGGATCGGGTCCAGCCCCCAGCGGGGCTGGAGCAGAGCAAGCGGAGCGTTAGCCCCCCGGCCCCTCCAGCGTATCCATTTCCATATCCCGCAGCTTCTTGATTTCGTCGCGCAGTTTTGCCGCCTTTTCGAATTCCAGATTCGTTGCGGCTTCGCGCATCTGGTGTTCGAGGTCTTTGATGATTGCGGCGAGGTTGGCGCCGACGGGGACGGTGTCTTTGCCGTCTTTGCCCGGGCGGATTTTCACCGAGACGTGGTCGCGTTCGTAGACGGAATCCACGATATCGTTGATGCGGGCCTTGACCGATTGCGGGGTGATGCCGTGTTCTTCGTTGTAGGCGAGCTGTTTTTCGCGGCGGCGGTTGGTTTCGGCCAGAGCCCGTTCCATGGAGCCGGTTTCGCGGTCGGCGTAGAGGATCACCTTGCCGTCGACGTTGCGCGCGGCGCGGCCGATGGTCTGGATCAGTGAGGTTTCCGAGCGCAAAAAGCCTTCCTTGTCGGCATCGAGAATGGCGACGAGGCCGCATTCGGGGATGTCGAGGCCTTCGCGCAACAGGTTGATGCCAACCAGCACGTCGAAATTGCCCAGGCGCAGATCGCGGATGATCTCGATGCGCTCGATGGTGTCGATGTCCGAATGCATGTAGCGCACGCGAATGCCCTGCTCGTGCAGATATTCGGTCAGATCCTCGGCCATCTTCTTGGTGAGGACGGTGAGCAGGGTGCGGTAGCCCTTTTCGGTGGTTAAGCGGATTTCATCGACAACGTCATCGACCTGAGTGGTGGCGGGGCGGATTTCGACGACCGGATCGATCAGGCCGGTGGGGCGGATGACCTGTTCGGCAAACACGCCGCCGGTCTGGTCGAGCTCCCAGGCGCCGGGGGTGGCCGAGACATAGACCGTCTGCGGGCGCATGGCGTTCCATTCCTCGAACCGCAGGGGGCGGTTGTCCATGCAGCTCGGAAGGCGGAAGCCGTATTCGGCCAGCGTTGCCTTGCGGCGCAGATCGCCGCGATACATGGCGCCGAGCTGGCCGATGGTGACATGGGATTCGTCGACGAAGACCAGGGCGTTGTCGGGGAGGTATTCAAAGAGCGTCGGGGGCGGCTCGCCGGGCTTGCGGCCCGAGAAATAGCGCGAATAGTTCTCGATCCCCGCGCAGGAGCCGGTGGCCTCCATCATTTCGAGATCGAACAGGGTGCGCTGTTCGAGGCGCTGGGCCTCAAGGAACCGGCCCATGCCGTTGAGCTCCTGCAGGCGGGCGTTGAGCTCGCGCTTGATCTCCTTGATGGCCGCATTCATCGTGGTGCGGGTGGTGACGTGGTGGGAATTGGCGAAGACGCGCACGGCGGTCAGTTCGGCCGATTTCTTGCCGGTCAGGGGATCGAATTCGGAAATGGATTCGATCTCGTTGCCGAACAGAGTGATGCGCCAGGCGGCGTCGTCATAGTGGGCGGGGAACACTTCGATGGTGTCGCCGCGCACCCGGAACGTGCCGCGCACGAAGCCGATGTCGCCGCGCTTGTATTGCAGGGCGACGAGTTCGTTCAATAGGGCGCGCTGGTCGATCTTCTGGCCCTTTTCGAGCCAGATGGTCATTGTGGTGTAGTCTTCAACCGAGCCGATGCCGTAGATGCAGGAGACCGAGGCGACGATGATGACGTCGTCGCGTTCGAGGATCGCGCGGGTGGCCGAGTGGCGCATCCGGTCGATCTGCTCGTTGATGGTGGATTCCTTTTCGATATAGGTATCGGTGCGCGGAACGTAGGCTTCGGGCTGATAGTAGTCGTAGTAGGAAACGAAGTATTCGACCGCGTTGTCGGGGAAGAAGTTCTTGAACTCCCCATAGAGCTGGGCGGCCAGGGTCTTGTTGGGGGCGAGGATGAGGGCCGGGCGGCCGGTCTGGGCGATGACCTGGGCGGCGGTAAAAGTCTTGCCCGAGCCGGTGACGCCGAGCAGGACCTGATCGGTTTCGCCGTTGTTGGCGCCTTCGAGCAGTTCGGCAATGGCGGTGGGCTGGTCGCCGGCGGGGGTGTAGTCGGTCTGGAGGCGGAAGGGGATGCCGCCCTTGTCCTTTTTCAGCGCGGCGGGGCGGTGGGGCTTCCACGCATTGGTGCCCTCGACCTCCTTGCGGCCCTCGGCGATGATTTTTTCGAGCGCGGCGACGGTGGCCGATACGCCGGCCGAGGAGTTGGTCACATCCGATGGCGTGTGAAAGCCGGCCTGGGGGGCTTCGGCGAAGCCATCGAGATTGGTGGGGCGCTCGACGGAGTTGGCTTTGGATTTTGGGGCCTTGAGCGACATGCCTGTGGCGGCGCTGCGTTTGCCTTTCGCATCGCTGGCCTTGCGGGCGTTGGTTTTGGCGTTGTCCTTGCCCTTGCCGGCGAGGCGCTCGGTTTCCTGGGATTCGGCGGCAGCCTTCTGGTCTGCGCGATCCAGCGCGCGCTTGTTGCGCATGCGCTCGGCGTAAAGGGGCTTTGAAGCCTGGGCGTCCTCAGCCTTTTCGATTTCCTTGATGAAATCATCGATGGAGAAATCGGCTTTGCCGGGGCGTCCGGCGGAGGGGGATTTTTTCTCGGAGGTCATGGAGCACCATATCGGGCCGCGGGGGGACTGATTCAATAGAGCGGGTCGCGCGGTCGAACCGAAAAAGTCTGCAACTTTGTCTGACCGCACTCTTACCACCAACGGAACGGAGTGTGAACAGTTGCTGCTGACAGGATGTGTCAGGAGAGGACCGGTCCGCGATCCTTCTGCTGGGCGGCGCGCTCCTCCCATTTCTTTCGGGCATAGGCCTGCAGATCGGCGATGGAGTCGCCCTCGTCGACGATTTCCTCGCCCAGCAGGGTCTCGATCAGATCCTCGAGGGTGACGAGCCCGGCGGTGCCGCCGAAATCGTCGGTGACCAGCGCCATGTGGCGGTCCTTGTGGACGAGGGTGTCGAACAGCTCTTCGAGCGGAGTGGTTTCGACGACGCTGGTGATTTCGCGGCGGAAATTTTCCAGCTTGCGGTCGAACTCTTCCTCGAGCGCAAGATTGAGGATGTCGGTCTTGAGCACGAAGCCGGTGGGTGCGTCGATCGTGCCGTCATACACCGGGATGCGGCTGAAATGGAGCTCGTTGCGGCGGTCGATGGCTTGGCGGACCGTCGTCTGCTGGTCGAGGGCGAAGGCGACGGTGCGCGGGGTCATGATGTCCTTGACCGTGAGGCGGTCGAATTTGAGCAGGTTGGCGACGACCTTGGAATCGCCGCGGTCGATGATGCCTTCGCGCCGGCCGATATCGGCCAGGGCAACGATCTCCTCGCGGGTGACCGGGGGCTGCGGTTTGCCGCGCGAGAGCAGAACGGTGATCAGTTGGGACATCTTGACCAGAGGCCACATGACCCAGATCAGCACCGGAAGGATGCGCGAGGCGGCCGGGGCAAAGGATTGCCAATAGAGCGCGCCCAGGGTCTTGGGAATGATCTCGGACAGTACCAGGATCAGGAAGGTCAGGACCGCCGAAAACACCGTCACCGCGGCATCGCCGAAAACGATCTGGGCCTGCGCACCGGCGCCAGCAGCGCCGACGGTGTGGGCAATGGTGTTGAGGCTGAGAATGGCGGAAAGGGGGCGGTCGATATCGTCCTTGAGCTGCCTGATGCGGCTGGCAACGCGCGGCTTTTTTTCTTCGATGGTGGCTGTGAAGGTGGGGGTGATGCTGAGCAGCACCGCTTCGAGCATCGAGCACAAGAACGAAATGCCGATGGCCAGCGCGATGTAAAGTATCAGAAGCGTCATTGGCGCCCTTCCATAGTTTCGCCGCACATGCGGCCCTGGCAAGAGGCAATGTTCGGCGGGTGGCATGGTTCCGGCCCAGGACAATTCCGGACACGCTGCATCGGAGGCTGGCGGGACATATATCGGGAATTTGGACGGAGCCAAGGTGTGCTCCGCCATGACACATCTGGGGTCGAAAGAGTTCAGTTCAAGAATTGGCATCGATTTGGTTGGGCGTATTGTCCGGCGCTCTGGTGAGAGCAAGAGGGGAAGGCGGATGACCGAACATGCTGTGGTAATTGCCGGGGGCGGGCCGACGGGGCTGATGCTGGCGGGAGAGCTGGTCCTGGCGGGGGTGAATGTCGCGATTGTGGAGCGGCGGGCGAACCAGGATATGCCGGGTGCGCGGGCCGGCGGGCTGCACGCGCGCACCATCGAGATCATGGACCAGCGGGGTATCGCCGAGCGGTTTCTGGCCGAAGGCACGGCGCTACAGGTGGCAGGGTTCGGTCCGGCGCGGCTCGATATCAGCGATTTTCCGACGCGGCACAATTACGGGCTGGGCCTGTGGCAGAACCATATCGAACGCATATTGGCCGGATGGGTCCAGGAGCTCGGGGTGCCGATCTATGGCAGCCGCGCGGTCACTGGATTTGAGCAGGACGAGAACGGGGTCGATGTGGTGCTCGATGGCGGACAGGCTTTGCGGGCGCATTATCTCGTGGGGTGCGATGGCGGGCGGAGCCTGGTGCGTAAGCTGGCGGGGATCGAATTTGCCGGCTGGGAGGCCTCGGTCAGCAGCCTGATCGCCGAGGCGGAGCTGGCCGAGGCGGCCGAATTCGGCCTGCATGCCGACGAGGTGGGCACCCAGGCGATGGGGCCGATGGGCGAAGGGAACAAGGTGCGGATCGTTCTGACCCAGCGCTATGCGGGGCAGAGCGATCCGACGGTCGATGACCTCAAGGCGGGGCTGGTGGCCGTCTTTGGCAGCGATTATGGCGTGCACAACGTCACATGGCTTTCGCGGTTTACCGATATGGCGCGGCAGGCTGTGGCCTATCGCGACGGCCGGGTGTTGCTGGCGGGCGATGCTGCGCGTGTCCATTCCCCAGTGGGTGGCCAGGGGCTCAATATCGGGGTTCAGGACGCGGTCAATCTGGGCTGGAAGCTGGCGCAGGTGGTCAAAGGGATCTCTCCCGAGCGGCTGCTCGACACCTATCACGCCGAACGGCACCCGATTGCGGCGCGGGTGTTGCGCAACACGCTGGCGCAGATCGCTCTGGGGCGGGGCGACGAGCGGACCAAGGCGCTCAATGAGATCATGGGGGAGGTGCTGGCCATGGACGCGCCGCGCAAGCGGTTCGCCGGGATGATGTCGGGGCTCGATGTTCACTACGATCTGGGCGAAGGGCATCCGCTGCTGGGGCGGCGCATGCCCGATCTCGACCTGGTGACCGCTGATGGCGCGATCCGGCTCTACAGCCTGCTGCATGAAGCGCGGCCGGTGCTGATCGGGTTCGATGAAAATGGCTGGTCCGACACTGGGCCATGGGCGGATCGGGTGCAGGCGGTGAGGGCCGATTGTAACGGGACATGGGAGCTTCCGGTGCTTGGGACTGTCGAGGCGCCGGGCGCTGTGTTGATCCGGCCCGACGGCTATGTCGCGTGGGTTGGGGTTGGAAACGGGGCTGATCCAACCGGCGCGCTGGAGACCTGGTTCGGACCGCGTTAACCCGGCCTTGGTCCTTGTACTCCTACGATGGGGAAAATTCCCTAGACGCGGGGGGAGGGCAGGATGAGCGGATCGATACGGTTGGCCGAGGTGCTTGGGGCACTGAGCCGGGCCCTGGACATGACCGAGGGGCAACCTCCCGGCCATTGCATGCGGTGCTGCTGGACCGGGGTGCAGGTGGGCCGGGCCATGGGCATGGACGAGGCGGCGCTGCGCGATCTCTATTATGCGCTGCTGCTCAAGGATCTGGGGTGTTCGTCCAACGCGGCGCGGATCTGTGAATTGTATCTGGCCGACGATCTGACCTTCAAGCGCGACTTCAAGCATCTCGACGGCAGCCTGCCGCAGGTTCTGCGGTTCGTCCTGTCGCATACGGGGGCCGAGGCGGGGCTGGCCGAGCGGTTCCGCTCGGTTGTCAACATCATGCGCAATGGCGGCGAGATCGTCACCGATCTGATCGAAACGCGGTGCCAGCGCGGAGCGGAGATTGCCCGCCAGATGCGGTTTTCCGAAACCGTGGCGCAGGCCATTCTCGATCTCGACGAGCAGTGGAACGGTGGCGGCAAGCCACTGGGCAAGGCGGGCACCGACATTTCGCTGTTTTCACGCATCGCGCTGCTGGCGCAGGTGGTGGACGTGTTCTTCATGTCCGGGGGGCCGGAGGCCGCGATTGCCGAAATCGCGGCGCGTTCGGGCACATGGTTCGACCCCGCGGTGGTGTTCGCCTTTTCCGACGTCGCCGCGGACGAGACGTTCTGGGCGATGCTGGGGCGCGATGACATCGAACAGGTGGTGCTCGATCTCGAACCGGGGCAGGAGGTTCAGAGGGCCGATGAGGGCTATCTCGACGATATCGCGCAGGCTTTTGCGCGCGTGATCGACGCCAAGAGCCCGTTCACTTCGGGTCACAGCGAGCGGGTTGCTGTGTTTTCCGATCTGATCGCCGAGGAGATGGGGTACAATCCGGCCCGCCGGCGCTGGCTCAAGCGCGCAGCGCTGTTGCACGATATCGGCAAGCTCGGCGTTTCCAACAGCGTGCTCGACAAGCCGGGCAAGCTCGACGATGACGAATGGGTTTCCATGCGCGACCACGCCCGGCTGTCGGAGGACATCTTATCGCGCATCGGCGCGTTTGCCGATCTTGCCGTGGTGGCGGGCGCCCATCACGAGCGGCTGGACGGCAAGGGCTATCCCAACGGCAAGACGGCCGACGACCTCGACCTCGACACGCGGATCATTTCGACCGCGGACGTGTTCGACGCGCTGACCGCCGACCGGCCCTATCGCGCGGCAATGCCGGTGTCCAAGGCGATGGGGATCTTGTGGGAGGGGGCGGGGGCATCGCACGACCCTTTGTGCATCGAAGCGCTGGAACGGGCGCTGGCGCGGTCGGAGCAGGCGGTGGCTTAGGCTTTCTTATCGCCCAAGGTAGACAGCCGCGATCTCTCACCACAAAGTCTGCCTGATCCGTTGGGTCGACCCTACCAGTTTCCGGTTGACCTGTGACGTTAAATTCTGGAACATAATAAGAACACGTCTTGATTCGTGTTACTTTACGTGACGAACTCTCGGTGTTGTGCCAATCCAAGGAGATTGAGATGGCCAAGAATACTGGTGACGGTTACAGGCGCGGCGCGGTTACTGGCCGTACGCAATTTCAGCATGAAAATGGCAATTGGCAAAAGCGCGACGAGCGCACGGGTCAGTTCATGGACCGGAAGCAGAGTGATGGACCGTTCAAGGGTGTCGCTAAAGAGCCGGACGGACGGGATACTCCGAACGCCTGAGCGACCCTAAAGCGCAGTCTCAGGTACTGCGGTGAGTGGGGTGCTAGCCGCCTCACGTCGTCCCATCCCCCGCGGTGGCGGCGTTGACTACGTCGTCAGGGATGTCGTCGAAGCTGGAGTAGTTCATGGTGTAGAGGCGCGCGTAGAGGCCGTTTTTGGCCATGAGCTGATCGTGGTTGCCCTGTTCGATCAATTCGCCGTTCTGGAGCACGATGATGCGGTCGGCGCCGCGGATGGTGGCGAGGCGGTGGGCGATGACGAGGCCGGTGCGGCCCGCGAGCAGGGTTTCGAGCGCCTTTTGAATCTGGCGTTCGGTGTAGCTGTCGATATTGGCGGTGGCCTCGTCGAGGACGAGGATTTTGGCGTCGGCGACAAGGGCGCGGGCGAAGCTGAGCAATTGGCGCTGGCCGAGTGAGAAGTTGGAACCGCGCTGTTCGAGGACGGTATCGTAGCCATCGGGCAGGCGGGTGATGAACTCGTGGGCGCCGACGGCCTTTGACGCTGCGATGACGTCGTCGAGTGTGGCGGATGCCTTGTTGTAGCGGATGTTTTCAAACACCGTGCCGGTGAACAGGAACGGCTCCTGAAGCACCATGGCGACCTGTTCGCCTAAGGATTCCTGGGTCACGTCGCGCACATCGTGGCCGCCAACGCGGACGGCACCGGACTGGACTTCATAAAAGCGATGCACGAGCGCCATGGCGCTGGTCTTGCCCGAGCCGGTGGGGCCGACAAGGGCGACGGTTTCGCCGGGATTGACGTGGAAGGAGACGTTTTTGAGGACAGGGCGTTTGGGATCGTAACCGAAGACGACATTGTCGAAATCGACCGACCCATCCATGTCGCGGGTGAGGTTTACCGCGTCTGGCTTGTCGGCGATGGAGACGGGGACGTCGAGCACTTCGGTGATGCGGCGGCCCGAGGTCATGGCGCGCTGCATGATGGAATATTGCATGGTCAGCGAGCGGATGGGATCGAAAAAGCGCTGGATGTAGAACAGGAAGGCGACGATGATGCCGATCTGCATGGAGCCGTTGAGCACAAGCGAGCCGCCGACCACGATGACGGTGGCCATGGCGATGCCGGTCAAACTGTCGACGATGGGCACCATGACCTGAGCGTAGCGCGAGCCGGTCAACTGGGTTTTCAGGTTCGACCAGGCCTTGTCGTCATAGAGGTCGAAATTGACCTTCTGACGGTCGAGGTTCTGGATGGTGCGCACGCCGTTGATGCCTTCGGCCATGGCGCCATTGGTGGCCGAATTGGTCTCATGGGCGGCCCAGAAGGCGCGCTTAGCGCGCGGCAGCCAGAAGATGCGGACGATGAACAGGGCGGGCATGGTGGCGAGGGTCAAAAGCCCCAGGCCCCAATCGAGGCTCAAAAGCACGACGACGATACCGCACAGCAGGACCAGATCGCCGATGGAGACGATCGAGGTTTCGAGGAATTCCTGCATGGAATTGACGTCGCCCTGCAGCCGGCTCATCAGGCGCCCGACTTCGGTCTTGTCCATGAAACCGAGCGCAACGATCTGCAGGCGCGCGAACATGGCGCGGCGCATGTCGAACAGCACGTTTTCGGCGACGTTGCCGACCTGCTTTTCCTGGATCCAAGAGGCGGCATAGTTGAGGGTGACGACAATGGCGAAGATCGCAACCGACCAGATCAGGCCGCCTCCGCCCGCGAGGGGATCGACCAGCGCAGTGTCGATGGCATTGCCGACGATCAGGGGAATGGCGAGCTGGGTGGCGGTAAAGATCAGCACGGCGATGACCGAAAGATAGATGCGCAGGCGATAGGGATGCACGAAGGCCCAGATGCGCCGGATGGTGCGCGGGTCATAGGCCTTGCCGAACACTTCCTCCTCGATATGGGCGCTGCCCACGGTGGCGCGGGGCGGGCGCTGGCCGGGGAAGGTGGCGGTGTCGTGTTCGTCGTCGAGATCGGTCGCGGTCATTGTCCGGCCTCTTTTAGTTCGATGTCTTCGGTGGGCCGGGTCTGGAGATCGTAGAGGGCGCGGTAGCGGCCGCCCAGCGCGAGCAGTTCGTCATGGGTGCCGCGCTCGGCGATGGTGCCGTCCTCAAGGAAGAAGATGGTGTCGGCGTCCATGAGCGAAGATAGGCGGTGGGCGATGATGATGGTGATGCGGTCTTTGGCAAAGCGGCGGATGGCCGAGCGGATGCGGTGTTCGGTGCCGGCGTCGATGGCGGCGGTGGAATCGTCGAACACCATCACAGCCGGTTTGAGCACCAGGCTGCGGGCAATGGAAAGGCGCTGACGCTGGCCGCCCGAGAGCGAGACGCCGCGTTCGCCGACGACGGTATCGTAATCGGCGGGCAGGCCCATGATGTAGTTATGGAGCTGGGCGCTTTCGGCGGCCTTTTCGATGCGGGTTTCCTTGGCCCAGGGGTTGCCGTAGGCGATGTTGTTTTCGATCGTGGTGGTGAAGAGGAACGTATCCTGCTGCACGACAGCCACGCTGGTGCGCAGCGATTTCAGCGTCACGTCGCGGACATCCTGGCCGTCGATCTTTATGCTGCCTTCTGAGACGTCGTAAAAACGGGCGATCAGATGGGCGAGGGTGGATTTGCCGCTGCCGGGGGCGCCGACGATGCCGATGGTCTGGCCCTTGCGGGCGGTGAAACTGACGTCCTTGAGGGTGGGGTGGGCGGCGCCGTCATAGGTGAAGCCCACATGCTCGAAGCTGAGCGTGCCGTCGGTGACGGCAAGATCGGTGGCGCCGGGCTTGTCCCTGATGTCCACGGGGGCGTCGATGAAGGCAAAGAAGCGCGTGCCACAGGTCGAGGCGCGGGCAAAGGAATTGACCATCAGTCCGAGCTGGCGCACCGGCATCTGCAGGATGGTCATGAAGGTGAGAAAGCTGGCCAACGTGCCCACGCTGATTTCGCCGGCGATGACCTTGTTGCCGCCCACCCAGAGCACCAGCCCCATGGCGGCAAAGAAGGAAAAGGTCATCATCGAAGTGTTTTTCACCCGGATGTTGGTGCGCTGATGGGCAAGGCCCAGGGCATCGTCGGAGGCGGTGTCGAACTTTTTGAGCTCGTGCTTCTGACCCGAAAAGGCGCGGACGACGCGGATGCCGCCGAGGTTTTCTTCCATGATGCGGGTGAGCACCGAGAGCTTTTCCTGCAGGGTCAGCCAGGTCTTGCGCAGGGTCAACTGGGCCACCGAGGAGCGCCAGGCGACGAAGGGCACGAAGCTGAGTGCGAGAAGGCCGAGCACGATATCGGTCGAAATCAGCATCCAGGCGCCGACACCGATCAGGATGGTGAGCAGGACGACGCGGATCAGGCCGGTCGAAAAGAACATGCGGATGCCGTCGAGATCGAGCAGGCCGATGGTGATCAGATCGCCCGAATGGACCTTGTCGTGATAGGCATAGGGGAGGCGCTGGACCTTGTCGTAGAAGGCCAGGCGCAATTCATAGCCAACGTGGTGGCCCACCGATTCCGCGAAATAGTTCTGGAGCAGGGTGAACACGCCGCGCAGGATCGAGACGACGAGCAGGGTGATGGCGCTGGCCCAGAGGGCCCGTTCGGCATCCTGGCTGGAGACCGAAAGGATATTCTGCGCCTGATCGATGGCCTGGCCGAGAAGGCGGGGAATCGAAAGCTGGAGCAGGGCGGCGACAATGGTCGCGACGACGGCGATCGCCACCTGCCAGTGGTGGCGGAAGGCCAGAAGGGCGATCCGCAGGAGGGGCCGGCGATCCTTGCCGGAATGGGCGGCTGCAACATGGGCCCTGGCGTCGCCACGCGAACGCTGCCGGCCAGCCGTGAGGGTGGTCACTTGGGTATCCAGACATCAAAAAGCGCCCGATGGTGACGCGGGAATCGGTCTTGAGGAAAATCGGGCAAATCACTCGCCCGTGTATTCAAGGCCGTTTTGTAACATGTTGCAAGATGTTACCGGCTGCCAAAGGGCAATTTGCCACCACTGAAGCGGCCAACCCGTCGACGAAAAATCAAAACCCCCGCCGGGGAGGATCGGCGAGGGTCTTGATGCATGGGAATGAATGAGTGAGCTTGCCGGTCAGGCGAAGGCGCCGGTGAAGGCCATCACTGTGACCATCATGGTGACCATGACGGCGCCAGCGGCGGTTCCGATGCTCATCTGAATAAGGGTGCGGGCCATTTTCAGCCTCCAGTGTTTGATGCCTCTGTACCGTCCTTAACGAGGCCGATCGATGTTTGGTTTCATCGTTGACGGTTTCGTGTGCGGTGAGGCGATAAAATCATGTGCCGGCTGAACCGGGACTGAATGGTCGGTTCAGGCGGGGCATGAGGGTCGCGGGTTTTGCGCGCCCGGGCGCAATGTGTCGAAAATTTTAAGTATTTCTGCCTAGGGTCGCGACAGCTCCGGCGGTGATCAGGGACGGCATTGGCCGGGGCAACGGGCGGATTGCGCGTTTGGCTGGCACTGTGTTGTCCCTGGCATTCAATCCTCCCTCTCAAAGACAACCTCTCGTCCAGAAGGGCGAAAGGGCTCAGGGCTCGAATTACGGATTGAAAGACAGAATGTTTTCGAAACTCAGCGTTAAATTCAGGGTTTATGGCGCCTTTGGCGTTCTCATGGGATGCCTTGTACTTGTCGGTCTGGCTGGCCAGTTCGGTGTGCAGGCGATGAGTGGACTTCTCGACGGATACCAGAAAAGTGCCGCCAAGACCCAGGAAATCAACGATTATGTTCGCGACCTCGAGGCCGCGCGGCGGCTCAATTTCGACTTCCGGCTCTCGCCGTCCGCAGAGACGGCCGAAGCACTGGTGGTCATGATCGAAGATGTTGCCACCAACGACGCCGACGGGCTTGCCCACTTTGCCGGTGACCCGGAGGCGCTGGCCACGATCGGTGAAGTCGAAGTGCTCGCCCAGCAATACCTGACCGCCGCCGAAGAGATGATTGCCGCCCAGGAGGCGATGAATGTCACGGCGCAGGTCGCCGCAGCACGCACGCTCGATGAGCTGGGCCCGCAGATGCAGTCGCTTTACGACCGTCTGTCCGACCAGGTTACCGATCAGCAGAATGCGCTGGGCGCGCGGATCGACGGCGAGCAAAGCTATTATATGACGATCCTGATCGCCGAGATCGTTGCGGCGCTGCTGATCGGCACCGTGTGCGCGTTTGCGATGGGCCGCTGGCTCTCGGGCGCGATTTCGGGCATGACAGCGATGATGCGGCGTCTGGCCGATGGCGATTTCAATACCGACATTTCGGGAAGCGAGCGCGAGCATGAGCTGGGCCAGATGGCCAAGGCGCTGCAGGTGTTCCGCTCTAACGGGCAGGCCATGGAAGCGGCTGAGGCCGAGCGGCTGCTCAATGCCAGGACCGCCGCAGAGCGGGCCGAGATGATGGAGCGGTTCCAGACGGCGTTCGACGGGGTGATCGAGGCCTGCGTCGCAGGCGATTTTACCAAGCGGATCACCGAGACCTTCGGCGATGAAGACATCGACCGTGTGGCGGCCAATTTCAACGCGATGCTCGAAACGGTCAATGCCGGGCTGGGCGAGGCGGGGCATGTGCTTTCGGCGCTGGCCAGGACCGATCTGACCCAGCGCATGGAAGGCCAGTATCAGGGCGCCTTTGCGGCGCTGCGTGATGACACCAATTCGGTTGCCGAAAAGCTGACCGAGATCGTGGCGCAGCTCAAGACGACGTCGCGCGGCCTCAAAACGGCAACCGGCGAAATCCTGGCCGGAGCCAACGATCTGTCGGAACGCACGACGCGGCAGGCGGCGGCGATCGAGGAGACCTCGGCGGCCATCGAACAGATGACCTTTACGGTCAAGGGCAATGCCGACAAGGCCGAAATCGCTTATGGCAAGAGCCAGGCGGCGGCCGAACTCGCCAATGCGGGCGGCACGGTGATGGTCAAGGCAACGACGGCGATGGAGCGCATCACGACGTCTTCGGGCAAGATCTCCAACATCATCGGCATGATCGACGACATCGCTTTCCAGACCAACCTTCTGGCGCTCAACGCTTCGGTGGAAGCGGCGCGGGCCGGGGATGCGGGCAAGGGCTTTGCCGTTGTCGCCGTCGAAGTGCGCCGGCTGGCACAATCGGCGGCGTCCGCATCGGCGGAGGTCAAGGCGCTGATCGAGCAAAGCGCCAATGAAGTCGATGGCGGATCGAAACTGGTGGCTGAGGCCGCGTCCAAGCTCAGCGATATCCTGGCGGCGGTTCGGGAAAATTCCGAACTGATGCAGGGAATTTCCGAAGCCAACCGCGAGCAGACAACGGCGATTGGCGAAGTGCGGACCGCCGTCCAGCAGATGGACGAGATGACCCAGCACAATGCGGCGCTGGTCGAGGAAACCAACGCGGCGATCGAGCAGACCGAGGCGCAGGCTTCCGAACTCGACCGGGTGGTGGAGATTTTCACCATCGACAAAAACACCGCGATTGCCAGCGAAACCGCCGCGCCGCAAACGCGCAAACCTGAAGTGGCCAAGGCGGCGCGCTCGTATCTGACGCAGGGCAATGCCGCGCTCAAGGATGACTGGTCGGAGTTCTAGAGTCGTTGAGGATTTGATTGACTCAAATCCTTGGCTCTAAGTCCTTGTTTTGGCGCGTGTCCGAACCGCAAAACCGTTTCCATCCCCGATCGCGTCGAGGACATGCTTTTGCTGGACACGCTCTAGACCGCAGACATCATTGTGAAGAGCCCGCGCGGTAAGCCGCGCGGGCTTTTGCCTTTGTCAGGCTTGCGCGGGGCCGGCTTTATAAATATGAGTTTTGAAATCATGTTATAGCCGTCGCGATCGAAGGAGTTTTGCGGTGAGGATTGCAATCAGAACAGTGTTGGTGCTGTCGATGTGTGGTGTGCCGGCAGGGCCGGCGCTGGCGCAGGATTTTCCGGTGACCATCGCGCACGCCTATGGGCAGACCACCATCGAGGCGCAGCCCGAGCGTGTTGCGACATGGGCGTGGGGAAACACGGACGCGGTCCTGTCGCTGGGCGTCAAGCCGGTGGCCATTCCGTTCATTTCCTATGGCGGTGGCGATAACGGCATCCACCCCTGGGCGGAAGAGGCACTGGACGCGATGGGCGGAGAAATGCCCGCTATCCTGGCCGAGGGCGACGAGCCGCCTTACGAACAGATCCTGGCGGCTGATCCCGACATCATCATTGCGGCCTATTCGGGAATCACCGAGGAGCAGTACGAACGGCTGAGCCAGATCGCGCCGACCATCGCCTATCAGGATGCTGCCTGGAGCGCGCCATGGCAGGATGTGACCCTTACGGTGGGGCAGGCACTGGGGCTGGCCGAGGAGGCCGAGACGCTGGTGGCAGAGACCGAGCAATTTGTCGCCGACACCGTCGCCCAGCATGAAGGGCTGGCGGGCACCACATTTATCGGGCTCAACGATTATGACGGCTCGCTGGCCATCTATGCCGGGCTCGACTCGCGGGTGAAGTTCCTGACCGATCTGGGACTGGTCTATGCGCCGAGTCTGGATGCGTTGGGCGGGGACGACGAGAATTTCTATTTCTCGGTCAGCTATGAAAATGCCGACCAACTGGTCTCGGACATTCTGGTTTCCTATTATGAAAACCAGTCAGATTCCGATGCGTTCTTTGCCGAGCCCTACATTGCGCGTCTGCCCCAGACTCAGGCGGGGGCCTATGCGTCGATCGTGGGGATCGAACAGGTGGCCGCCGTCTCGCCGCCTTCAGCGCTTTCCTTGCGCTGGGGACTTGAAGACTATGTCGCGCAACTGGCGGCAGCCGCCGAGAAGGCCGAGTGAGATTGGCCCTAGAGCCGTTCAGGATTTGATTGACTCAAATCCTTGGCTCCAAACCTTTGTTCTGTCGCGTGTCCGAACCGCAATACCGCTTCCATCCCCGATCGCGTCGAGGGCATGGTTTTGCTGGACACGCTCTATGCCGCCAGGGCGCCGGTGACGAAAAGAACCATGGTGAACAGGGCGCACAGCGTTGCGCCCGTCAGGGCGGCGACGGACATCGATACCAATTTCTGGGTCGTCATCTTGTGGGACATGGACAAGCCTTTAGTTGACCGGTTGGCGGACCGGCCAAGGACGTAAACCGCGATGCCCGAGCGCAATTGGCGCAAGCACCGCATTCAATACAGCCCCCAAACCGGCGTGTGCGCATGTCGCCAAACATCCCGCACAACGCCGGCGGCATTTCTGCCGCGGCCGCAAGTGCATCTCAGGAAATGTCCTTGCGGCACCCAGACTATGCGCGGTTAACAGGACGTTTTGGGGAAAACTCAAATTGTCGGTAAATTTTTGGTTTCGGTCTGCGCCCCTCTGTGGAGAACAGGGCGATGCGGTGGCAAAAGCCCAATAAAAACAAGGCGCTCCGGAGGTTCGGAACGCCCTGTGGGAAACCGCTTTGGGCCGGGAGAAATCAGCCGATGACTTCGACGGTAACCTTGGCGGTGCCCGAATTGATCATGTCAATCCGGTTGGCCGCTTCGCGCGAGAGATCGATGATGCGTCCACCGGTGAAGGGGCCGCGATCATTGATGCGAACCACGACGCTTTCGCCATTGTTGCTGTTTGTCACCACCACTTCGGTGCCGAACGGCAGGTAGCGGTGGGCAGCGGTCAATGCGTGCTGGTTGTAGGTTTCGCCATTGGCGGTTTTTCTGCCGTGGAACTTGCCGCCATACCATGATGCGGTGCCTGACAGGGTCTGAACGATGGCTATCGTGTCCTGTGCGTTGATGGCTGAGGTGGCGAGGGGGAAAGCTCCAAGAGTGAGTGCTGCAACCAGCACTGCAGGCTTGATGAATTTCATGAGGGTCCTGACCCGTTTTGTTTGGCGACGGGAAAGGGTTCTACACGAAGATGTGACAAGAACGAGGACCGAATCGGTCAAAAAATGGGCAGAGCCGTTTCTGCGGCAATTGGTCAGGAACCGTGGCTTTTGGGCAACGCCACGAGACGGGTTGGCAAAACTGCATGCAAAACCCGCCCGGACGGACCGGGCGGGTCTGGATCACGTTGGGTCCGTTGCGATCAGCGGCGGCCCAGATAATAGGACGAAATGTCGTCCGAGAGCATGCCCAGATTGCGCACCGAGCGATCGATCACGGCGCAGCGGCCATTGAAGTTGGAGCTGGTGCAGACCGTGGCGCTGACATTGCCTTCGACGCGGGCCGAGCGGATACGGTCGTTCCAGAAATTGCCCAGAAAGCGCTCGTTGTCGTTGTCCGCTGCGCAGAAGCTGCGGCCGGCGTAATTGTATTCTTCGTAAAAACACACACGGCCGTCGGGGGCGGGTTCGGTCGGGCGATTGTTGCCGATGGTCACGTTGAAATTGGGTGTGTTGATGGAAAAGCCGATATCGGGCTGATTGGGCGCGGGTGACGGAGCCGGTGCGGGCGAGGGGCGTCCGTCATTGACCGGACGCAGATACCGCGCAGAGGCCCAGCCGCGGATATTGGTGGCGGTCACCTGGCACCAGGTGTTGGCGTTGTTGCATCCGGAAACCTCGACAACCTGATTGGTCGAAAGCGCGGCGATGACCGGATAATTGGTGCCCGGTCCTGTGCGCACGTTAAGGGCCGTCGTAGCGAAAGCCTGATAGGCCTGGGCGCCGGTGACAGTTGCCAAAACGCCGGTCACCGCGATGATCGCCGCGGCAGCAATTTTCCTGAAATTCATATTGCTCTCCCTTCGAGAGATTGGGGCTTTGTGGCAAAAATCTGCCAGTGGCCCCTTTGGTTCCATTTGTCCCTGCCGATGCGCGGTTTACCGCGAGGGGGATGCTCGGTTACACAGATTGACGATTTCACTTGAACCGCGAATGAACGGGGTTGATCGGCGAGATGTCTCAAATGCTCCTTGAAAGCGTCAATGTCGGCCAGCCGGTCGCTCTGGATGCCGGGCGACCGGACAAGCGCACCGGGATCTGCAAGCAGTCCGTGGCGGGGGCGGTGCGGGTGCGCGGTCTGGGCCTCGAAGGCGATGCGGTTGTGGACACAAGACACCATGGCGGTCCGGGGCAGGCGCTTTATCTCTATTCGCGTGAGGATTACGCGTTCTGGGCGGCGCGCGATGTTGCGACCGGTCCGGGGATGTTTGGAGAAAACCTGACCGTATCGGGGATCGAAAGCGCAGATCTGTGCATCGGAGACCGGCTGGCTGTTGGGGATGTGGTTCTCGAGGTGACCTCCTCGCGCATTCCGTGCGCGACTTTCGCCAGGCGAATGGGCGATCCGGGGTTCGTCAAGAAATTCCGCGATGCGGGCCGGCCCGGTGCCTATCTGCGGGTTGTCGCAGAGGGATATCTCGAGACGGGACAGGCGATTGAGTTGATCCCGTTCGCGGGGGACAGGATTTCGCTGGGCGAGCATTTTGCCCTGGTGTTTATGGCAATGAAAAAGCCCCTGCCGCGCGAAATGATCACGCGGCTGCTGGCGCTGCCGCTCGCCGAACGCGATCGGGCCGACAATCTCGAACGGCTGGCGGCGCTTTAGGGCCGAGGATTTGATTGAATCAAGTCCTCGACTCCATACCCTTGTTTATCGCGTGTCCGAACCGCAAAACCGTTCCCATCCCCGATCGCGTCGAGGACATGGTTTTGCTGGACACGCTTAGGACCTGGTTTCGCCAACCAAGCGCTTTTTTCCGTCGTCGGTGAGCGCGACGTAAATGAAGTGGCCCTCGGTCACTTTGGTGCGCAGGGGCAGATCGCGGGACTTGGTCCAGGCTTCCATGCCGACCTTGATGGAGGTGTTTCCGATCCTGTCGATCCAGGTATAGACGCAAAACACATCGCCGACCTTGACCGGGGCGATAAAGCTCATGGCTTCAACGGCGACGGTGGCCACGCGTCCGCCCACGTTCTCGACGGCACAGATCGCACCGGCGATGTCCATCTGGCTCATCACCCAGCCCCCGAAGATGTCGCCGGCAGCGTTTGTATCGGCGGGCATGGGCATTGTGCGGATGGTCATCGCGCCGCGGGGTTGGAGTGTATCGTCTTGCATGGTCATGGTCCTTTTACCGGCCAGCGGCCGACAGCTTCTTCCCAGTGTTTGCGACAGAGCGAAAGGTATACCGATTTTTCGATGGAAACCTGATCGCCGTCGGTCAAGACACGCCCGTTCATATCCTGACGCACGACCATTGTCGCCTTGGCGCCGCAGGTGCAGATGGTGCGGATTTCGCGCAGGGTGTCGGCGGTGGCGAGCAGTTCCATGGAACCGGGGAACAGCTTGCCCTGAAAATCGGTGCGCAGGCCATAGCACATCACGGGAATGCCGAGCCGATCGGCGACGCGGGCCAACTGCCAGACCTGATCGCGGGTCAGAAACTGGGCCTCGTCGACGAGAACACAATCGACTTTGGATTCCTCCTCATGGTCGCGGACCGACTGATAGAGGTCATCATCCTGCCCGTAGAGCAGGGCCGGTTCGGCAATGCCGATGCGCGAGCGGATCAGCCCGATGCCGTCCTCGACATAGAGGGCGGATGTGTAGAGCAGGGGGCGCATGCCACGTTCGCGATAATTGTGGGCCGCCTGCAAAAGCAGGGTGGACTTGCCCGCATTCATCGCGGCATAGGAAAAATAGAGCTTGGCCACGGGGCCGTTCCGGAAACTGTGATCGACAGGCGCTTGTAACCCGAGCAGGCGCCGATGGCGGACCTGTCGGTGGCCTCTTCCACAGGAAAAGAAAACGGTCGCCGGGGTGGGCGACCGAAAAGGTGGTGCCGAATGGGGTATCGGCGTCGGGCGGACCGGCGAGGTATGCCGGCTGCAAGGACAACCCTATTGTCGTCTCATGACGCTGATATGACGGCGGTGCATGGGATGCCGGTTCATCTGATGTTCAGTTGAACCACGCCAAAAAGATCCGACATTGACATATCTCAATCCTGGTGGAGTTTAGCCTCAATGGCGCGTTGTTTTCGCACCCTTCTCAAGCTGGTTCCCTTTGCTCTGGCGATCATGGCGACCGCGCCTTCAATGGCGCAGGACCAATTCAATCCCATCGGCCTGTGGGAGCCCGACAACAGGGAATCGCGCTACGAGTTCACCTATTGCGGCGAAAATGGCGACCGGCTGTGCGCGGAACTGGTGTGGATCCAGCAAGACAAGCAGGACGCGCGCAACACCAAATATCTCAACACCTACATGTTCAAGAACGCGCGGCATGTCCGGCTCAACCGGTGGCAGGGGACCGTAACGCTTGAAGGCTTCAATATCGGGGGCACGGTGACCCAGACCGACAACAATACCATGCAGCTCGAAGCTTGCGCGCTGTTCGTGATCTGCGAAAACATCCGGCTCAGGCGGATCGAGTAGCGCTCGATCGCCCGTTCCAGGCCGCTTGCGGCCGGTGCGGCACCCCTTGTCCGGGTCAGCTCGATATGTATTCGCGCAGCGCTCCGGCTTCCTGTTCGGCCTCTTCGATCTTGCGCTTGACCACATCGCCAATCGAGATGATGCCGATCAGTTCGCCGTTTTCGACGACCGGCAGGTGGCGGAACCGGCCCTGGGACATGATGTTCATTGCCTGATCGACGGTGTCGGATCTTGAGCAGGTCTTGGGCGCACGGGTCATGAGCGTGGAGACGGGCTTGGCCCGGAAGCCCTCGGCGCTGCCGGCAAGATGGCGGACGACGTCGCGCTCGGAAATGATGCCTTCGACCTTGCCATTGTCGACCACGACAACGGCGCCGATGTTGTGCCGGGCAAGCGTGGCGACCAGATCACCAATGGTGGAGTCCGACGGGACCGTCACGACGTCGCTGCCCTTGATGGTCAGGATCGATTCAACAAACATGGCCTCTACCTCCTCATCGCGAACGTTCAGCTTGCCTTGTGCCGGACAAACGCGCAAGGGCCCGGAAAGGTCGACGAATTGGCGATTGACACTGCCGGTGGCATGGCGAGGTTCGCAATCACGGGCTATAGAATGGCACCGTTGGCCATTTAGATAATAGAGAAATGTCATGGGACTTATTTCTGACGCCCTCTCGCGCGTGCAGCCGTCTGCGACCGTGGGGATCAGCCAGCTTGCGCGCCAGATGGCGCAGGCCGGAAAGGACATCATCGCGCTATCGGCCGGTGAACCCGACTTCGACACCCCCCAACATGTGCGCAAGGCGGCAATCGACGCCATCGAGCGGGGGGAAACCCGCTATACCAATGTCGAGGGCATTGCCGAGCTCAAGGAAGCGGTGGCGGCCAAGTTCGGGCGCGACAACGGGCTCGATGTGGCGGCCGAGGACTGTTTTGTCTCGGCAGGCGGCAAGCAGATCATCTTCAACGCGCTGATGGCGACGCTCAATCCCGGTGACGAGGTGGTGGTGCCGGTGCCCTATTGGGTGAGCTATCCTGAAATCGTGCGGCTGGCCGGCGCGGAGCCGGTTTTCGCGCAGGCGAGCCAGGAGACGGGATTCAAGCTGACGCCGCAGGCGCTGGAGGCGGCGATCTCGGACAAGACCAAGTGGCTGATCCTCAACACCCCATCAAACCCCTCGGGCGCTGCCTATACCGAGGCGGAACTGGCCGGATTGGCGGCGGTGCTGATGAAATATCCACACGTCCATATCCTGACCGACGATATTTATGAGGTGCTGGTCTACGACGGGCGCCGTTTTGCAACGATCGCTCAGGTGGAGCCAAAGCTGATGGCGCGGACGCTCACCATGAACGGGGTGTCGAAGTCGCATGCCATGACGGGCTGGCGCATCGGCTATTGCACGGGCCCCAGGGAAATTCTCAAGGCCATGCTCAAGCTCCAGAGCCAGTCGACGACCAATCCGCCTTCGATCTCGCAATGGGCGGCCGTGGAGGCGCTCAATGGGCCGCAGGGGTTTCTGGCGGACTGGCGGGCGACGTTTCAGAAGCGGCGCGACTATGTGGTCGGGCGCCTCAACACGTTCGCAGGGCTCGATTGCCTGACGCCTGAAGGGGCGTTCTATGTGTTTCCGTCATGCAAGGGGCTGATCGGCAAGACCAGCGCCGGTGGGCGGGTTCTGGCCACCGATGAAGACGTGGTGATGGCGCTGCTCGAGGAGAATGGCGTGGCGCTCGTCCATGGGTCGGCGTTTGGGCTGGCCGGCCATTTCCGGATTTCCTATGCGGCCTCGGACAGCCAGCTTGCCGATGCGATGGACCGGATCGAAGCGTTTTGCTCGGGCGTGCAGTGAAAAAAAGAGGCTCCGTCCGAAGACGGAGCCTTGATCGAGGGCAAAGCCCTAATCTCTCAGTTTACGACCCTGCCGAGGGAGGAGGAGACGGCTCAGGTCGGTTGAGCGAAGGATGTGGGAGGAGGATACATCATTCGCTCGGTTGCCGGGAGCGAGGGGCCTAGGGAGGAGGAGAAGGCGCGTCGCTCATCGACAAGCCGAATATGGCCCGC